>JBGPTG010000271.1:0-4981 GCA_041490545.1 Gammaproteobacteria bacterium | reverse complement strand
TACCACGATGATCAGCAGCGAGGTCCCGCCGAAGTAGAAAGGGACGTTCCACCTGAGAATCAGGAATTCGGGCAGCAGGCAAACCAGCGTGACGTAGACGGATCCTGCCAGGGTCAGCCTGAGCAGGATCTTTTCCAGATACCTGGCCGTCTGCTCGCCCGGCCGGATGCCGGGCACGAACGCGCCTGACTTCTTCAAATTGTCCGCGGTTTCCTTGGGGTTGTACTGCAGCGCCGTGTAGAAAAAGCAGAAGAAGACGATGGCACCGGCGTACAGCAACACGTACACGGGCTGCCCCGGGGACAGCGTCGCGGCTATGTCGCGGAGCCAGGTTGCGCCCTGACTCGATCCGAACCACCCGGCAATCGTCGCTGGGAACAGGATGATCGAAGAGGCGAATATCGGCGGGATCACGCCCGACATGTTGAGCTTGAACGGCAGGTGCGATGCCTGACCGCCGTAAACCTTGTTGCCCACCTGCCGCTTCGCGTAATTCACCAGGATCTTGCGCTGGCCGCGCTCGATGAAGCATACCCCCCAGGTCACGGCCGCGACCGCCGCGGTGATCACGATCGCGGTGAGCGGATGCATGGCGCCGGTCCTGACGAGCTCGAGCAGGCCGCCGACGGCATTGGGCAGGCCCGCCGCGATGCCGGCAAAAATGATGATCGAGATTCCGTTACCCAACCCCCGCTCGGTCACCTGTTCACCGAGCCACATCAGGAACATGGTTCCGGTCACGAGCGTCACAACCGTGGTGAAACGGAACGCGAGACCCGGGTCGATGACGAGGCCAGCCTGAGATTCGAGGGCGATGGATATGCCCGTGGCCTGGAACAGGGCGAGAAACACCGTGCCGTAGCGCGTGTACTGCGTAATCTTGCGCTGCCCTGCCTGACCTTCCTTGCGGAGCTGCTCGAGTTGGGGAGACACCGATGTCATGAGCTGCATGATGATCGATGACGAGATGTAGGGCATGATTCCCAGCGCGAAAATCGTGAATCGGGACAGGGCGCCGCCGGAAAACATGTTGAACAGGCCCAGAATTCCGCCTTGCTGCGACTGGAACAGTTCGGCGAGCTTGATCGGATCGATGCCGGGGACCGGGATGTGCGCGCCGATGCGGAACACGACCAGCGCTCCAAGCAGGAAAACAAGCCGCTTTTTCAGATCGCCGTACTTGCCCGACTTTCCAAGCTGAGGGGAAGGAGTGGCCATTACTCCCTACTTGCCCTTCTTGCTCTCGGGCTTGGCTGGCGATCCCGCCACCTTCCTGGGATTGTCCCGTGCTTCGCTCTTGGCGGCTTTCCTGGCGGCTCTGGCCACCTTGGCTTTTGCGTCCCCCGAGTCCTGCTTCGCCTCGGCCCCGCTTTGCGGCTGCGCCACCGCCTTGGGCTCGCGTCGCGGCCGGGGCTGAGGAACGGGAGCATCGGTGCTTCCGCCTGCCGCCTCGATGGCCGCACGGGCGCCCTTGCTCACGGCAATTCCGGTGAGAACGATCTTGCGCGCGAGCTTGCCCGAAACGATCACCTTTGCGCCTTTCGCCGGTTCAGGCACAACGCCAGCCGCCTTCAACACGGCGAGATCTATGTTGTCGGCCTTGATACGGTCGAGATCGGAAAGGCGCACTTCTGCGGTGTCGTCCCGGGTCGGCGAATTGAAGCCGCGCTTGGGCAGCCTGCGCTGCAGCGGCATCTGTCCGCCTTCGAAGCCGACCTTGTGAAAGCCACCCGATCGCGCTCTCTGGCCTTTGTGCCCGCGCCCTCCGGTCTTACCCGTTCCCGAGCCGATACCTCGCCCCACGCGCTTGCGCGAGTGCTTCGATCCGGCGCCGGGTTTCAGAGTATTGAGTTCCATTTATCCCTCTACGCGCACCAGATAGTTAACCCGATTGATCATGCCGCGCACCTCGGGCGTGTCCTGCAGTTCGACGGTCTGGTTAAGGCGTCTTATTCCCAGGCCGCGGACCGTGGCCCGGTGCCCGGCCTTGCGGCCGACGGGACTCTTGACGAGCGTTACTCGAATGGTTTTTCCGGTCACGTCGGATCCCTCACGCAGTGATTTCTTCTATTGACTTGCCGCGCTTGGCCGCGATCTCCGAAGGCGTATTCATGCGCTTCAGTCCGTCCAGCGTGGCCCGCACGACGTTATACGGGTTGGTCGAGCCGATGCACTTGGCGAGCACGTTGGTCACGCCCATCACTTCGAAAACCGCCCGCATCGGGCCTCCGGCGATGATTCCCGTACCCTCGGAGGCCGGCTGCATGATGACCTTGGAAGCGCCGTGGCGCCCGATCACCGCGTGCTGCAGCGTGCCGTTCTTCAACTTCACGCGGAACATCTTGCGTCGCGCTTCCTCGAGCGCCTTCTGCACGGCCACCGGCACCTCACGCGCCTTGCCCTTTCCCATCCCGACGCCGCCATCCCCGTCTCCGACAACGGTGAGCGCGGCAAACCCGAGGATCCGTCCACCCTTGACGACCTTGGTGACGCGGTTCACAGCGACCATCTTCTCCTTAAGGCCGTCCATGCGCTCTTCATTGCCCTGCATCCTGGGTTGCATTCTCGCCATCTTGGATCCCCGATCAGAATTTCAGCCCGGCATCGCGGGCTGCATCGGCGAGCGCCTTGACCCGTCCGTGGTACTTGTAGCCCGAGCGGTCGAATGCGACGGCCTGTATGCCCAGACCTTTCGCCTTCTCGGCGATACGCTTCCCGACCGCCGCCGCGGCGGCCTTGTTACCACCATTTGGGACCGTGGTACGCACTTCCTTTTCTACCGTTGACGCCGAAGTCAGCACCTTGCCGTCGGCGGCACAGACCTGCGCATAGATGTGCGTGTTCGTACGGTACACCGCCAGCCGCGCCGGTCCGAGCTGGCGCAACTTGTGGCGGGTCTGCGAAGCACGCCGAAGCCTGGCTGTTTTCTTGTTGATCATCGCGATTCGCTACTTCTTCTTGGTTTCTTTCAGGACTACCTGCTCGTTGCTATAGCGCACGCCTTTGCCCTTGTAGGGCTCGGGCGGCCGATAGGCGCGCACCTCTGCCGCAACCTGGCCAACTTGCTGCTTGTCCAGACCCTTGATCACGATCTCGGTCTGCGTGGGGGTCTCCACTTTCACCCCTTTCGGCATCGGGTGCACCACCGGATGAGAAAATCCGAGCGCGAGATTGAGCTTGTCGCCCTGGGCCTGGGCACGGTAGCCCACTCCGACCAGCGTGAGGCGCTTTTCGAATCCCTTGGTGACGCCGACCACCATGTTCGCCACGAGCGCCCGCACCGTGCCGGACATGGCATTGGACTCGGCCGAGTCATCGAGGTTCTTGACCAGAAGCGTATCGCCCTCCCTCTGGACACCGACATCCTTGCGCAGCGGCTGCGTCAGGGTTCCGAGCGGCCCCTTGATAGAAACAGCTTCCGCGGCAAGCGTCACTTCGACGCCTTTCGGGAGGATCACCGGAAATTTCGCAATGCGTGACATAGCCGGGTCCTAGGCGACGATGCAGAGCACTTCGCCGCCAATTCCCGTGGCGCGTGCCTTGCGGTCGGTCATGACTCCCTTGGAGGTGGAAACGATTGCGACACCGAGTCCGTTCATCACCTTGGGCAGATCGTCGCGACCGCGGTAGATCCGCAGCCCGGGACTGGAGACACGCTCGATTCGCTCTATCACCGGCTCGCCGGCGTAGTACTTCAGGCTGATTTCGAGCTCGCGCTTGCCTTCCTTTTCGCGGACGGCAAAGGCGTCGATGTAGCCTTCGTCCTTCAGCACCTGCGCTATCGATATCTTCACCTTTGAAGACGGCATGCCGACCAGGGTCTTGTGAACCGCCTGGGCGTTGCGGATGCGGGTCAGCATGTCGGCGATGGGATCGGTCATGCTCATGCAGATACTCCTTCTACCAGCTCGCCTTGATCACGCCGGGGATCTCCCCTCGCAGGGCGATCTCCCGCAGCTTGTTCCGCGCAAGACCGAACTTGCGGAACACGCCGCGCGGGCGTCCGGTCAGCCTGCAGCGGTTGCGCAGCCGAACCGGTGAAGAATCGCGCGGCAGGCGCTGCAGGCTCTCCCGCGCCTCCTGGCGGTCGTCGTCCGATCGCTTGGCGTCGCCGATCACTGCATTCAGTGCCGCACGCCTGGAGGCGAATTTCGCCACGGTCTTGCGACGTTTTTTTTCACGGTTGATAACGGCGAGCTTGGCCATGGCGACCTCAGGTCTTGAATGGAAAGCGGAAGGCCGACAGCAGCGCGCGCGCTTCGTTGTCGGACTTCGCGGTGGTGGTGACGCTGATATTGAGTCCCCGCAGAGCGTCAATCTTGTCGTATTCGATCTCGGGGAAAATGATCTGTTCCTTGACGCCCAGGTTGTAGTTGCCACGACCATCGAAAGCACGGCCCGATATGCCGCGGAAGTCGCGGATGCGCGGTATGGCGACGGTCACGAGACGATCCAGAAACTCGTACATGCGCTTGCCGCGCAGGGTGACCTTGCATCCAATGGGCAAGTCCTTGCGGATCTTGAATGTGGCGATCGACGTTTTCGCCTTGGTCACGGTGGGCTTCTGCCCGGCGATCTTGGTCAGGTCGGCGACTGCATTGTCGAGAATTTTCTTGTCTTGCGTCGCCTCGCCAACACCCATGTTCAGGGTGACCTTGGTGATGCGCGGCACCTGCATCGAGGTCTTGTACCCGAACTGTTTCATGAGATCGGGCACAACAGTCTTGCGGTAGTGCTCTTGCAATCGGGCCATGGTTACGCGTCCACCATCTCGCCGTTGGATTTGAACACGCGCACCTTGCGCCCGTCCTCCATCAGCTTGAATCCCACGCGATCGGCCTTCTTGGTCTGCGAGTTGAACAGCGCAACGTTCGAAACGTCGATCGGCATGTCCTTGTCGACGATGCCGCCGGTGAGTCCCTTCATCGGATTCGGGCGCTGGTGCTTCTTCACGCGGTTCACCCCTTCGACGAGAACGTGC
>JBGPTG010000270.1:0-4992 GCA_041490545.1 Gammaproteobacteria bacterium | reverse complement strand
CGCGCGACGCTTCGTGTCCTTCCACCTGCTGGTGCCAGATGCCTGGCCGGTCGACCGGGCGCACCAGCTTTCCGAAGAGGTCGAGGAACGCATCCGCTCGCTCGTGCCGCGGGCGATCACGTTGAGCCACATCGAGCCGATCTCGCAGCCGGCGTCCTACGACGACATCAAGCTGGAGCGCTGGTAGGGCTACTCGAGCTTCACCCCGGCGGTGCTGATGACCTTGGACCACAGATCGTAGTCGCGGCGGATCAGCGAGCTCAGTTCCTCGGGGCTGCTTCCCGCGGCGACGCAGCCCTGGGCGAGCAGGCTCTCCTTCATCTCCGGGGTGGTAAGGAGCGCCGCGGCGTCGCGCTGGATGCGCGCGACCAGTGCTTGCGGCATGCCGGCGGGCCCGAGCAGCGCGTACCAGAAATCTATCTCGTAGCCGTTCAGTCCCGCTTCCGCGGCGGTCGGCACCTCCGGCAGCGTGGGGTAGCGGCTGCGGCCCGCTACCGCGAGCGGACTCAGCTTGCCCGCCTTGAAATGCTGGAATCCGGTCAGCACCGCAACGTAGCTGATCTCGATCTCGCCGGCGAGAATCGCGGTCATCGCCGGCGCGATCCCCTTGTAGGGCACGTGGACCATCTTCACGCCGGTGAGCTGCATCATCAACTCGCCCGCGAGATGCACCGGCGTGCCAATCCCGGAGGAGCCGAACCTGACGCCGCCCGGATGGGCGCGGGCGTATTCGATCAGCCCGCCTAGCGTCTTCGCGGGAAACGCCGGGCTCGCGATCACCACCATCGGCGCCGAGCCGACCAGGGTGATGGAGCTGAAGTCCTTGTTGATGTCGAAGGGCAGCTTGCCGTAGAGCGCCGGGTTGCTGGCGTGGGAAGAGAACGCCATGATGAGGGTGTAACCGTCGGGCGCGCTCCTCGCCAGCGTCTCGGTGGCGATATTGCCGCCCGCGCCGGCGCGGTTCTCGACCACCACGGACTGACCCCAGCGCTCGCCGAGCTTCTGCGCAACGATCCGCGCGATGATATCCGTGCCGCCGCCGGGCGGAAAACCGACGAGCATGCGCACGGGCCTCGCGGGAAAGTTCGCTCCGCCGGCCCCGGCCTGGGACCAGCTGGCCGGCGTCCACGCCGTGAGAGTTGTGGAGACAATCAGTGTCAGGATTCTGCGCATCAAGCTCTCCTCACGGGGTCGGCATTCGCGGTCATCGTATTTCATCCGACGCGCACCGTCGAGCCGTCGCGCGCCGAGCGCAGGATCGCTTCGAACACGGCGACCCCGTGAACTTCGTCGCCGTCGGGCACGGCGAGAGCACGCCGCGCCAGCGCGGCCTGCGCAAAGTGCTCGAGCTCGGCGCGCTCGGTGCTCGTCGCGTCGAAGGTCACGATCTCCGGCGGGCGGTGGCGCTGCAGGTTGTCGCGATCGATGGTGCACACTTTCAGCGGCCAGGTGCCCAGGTGCTCGACACTGCCGACCTCGGCCCAGCCGTTCGAGCCGAACACCTGCAGGCGCCAGGTCTCGGCGGTGGCGATCACCGTGCCCAGGTACCCGCTCGCGCCGCCGGCGAAACTGAACAACATCGAGGTCGTGTCGTCCAGGCCGAAGTCGCGCACCGAGCGCCGGCTCTGCGCGTATACCGATTTGATTCGCCCCGACAGGTAGAGCATCGCGTCGACGAGGTGAACGCCGCGTCCGGTCATGCCCCCGGCGGGTCCTTCCTCGCGGTTCTGGCGCCAGTGCTCGCCCTCATAGCGGTAGACGCTCGGCCCGCAGAAGTTTCCCTCGATGTGCAGGAGTTTCCCAAGGCGGCCGTCGCCGAGCATGCCGCGGATCGCCCGCAACGCCGGCTGGAAACGCCAGTTGTAGCCGACCGCGAGCGTCACCCCGCGATCGGCGCAGGCGCGCACCGCGCCTTCCCCGTCCTGCACGGTCAGTGCGAGGGGCTTTTCGGTGAACACATGCTTCCCCGCTTTCGCCGCGGCGACGACCTGCTGCGCGTGCAGCGTGTGCGGCGTGGCGAGCACCACCGCATCGATTTCCGGATCGGAGAGCAGCACCTCGTAGCGGTCGCGAAGTGCGAACCCGTGTTTCACAGAGAACTCGCGGGCCTTGTCGGGGCTGCGCGTCGCGCCGGCGACGAAGCGGATGTGTTCGCTCCCCTCGACGCTCGCCACCAGGTTCTGCCCCCAGCGGCCCAGGCCGACGATCGCCGCGCGGATCACGAATCGTCTTCCGCGGCGGCGCCCGACCACGGCGACATCACGTCGCTCATCCCGGAACGTTCGCCCGTCGACGCGTCATCGAGCACCGCGCTCGGGCAGGCGAAGTTCGTCGGATAGGTCAGCAGTTCGGCAGTCTGCAAGGGAAACTTCGCGCCGAGCGCGCGCTTCACCGCCTCGGGCAGCCGCGGGTCGATGCCGACGTGCTCGCCGCCGCTCGCGTCGATGCGCGGCTGGTGAAACGCATCCTCGAGGTTCATGCCGTGGTCGACGAGGAAGGAGGCGATCTGCAGCACCGCCGGAAATATCTTGCGCCCGCCCGAGGCACCGAGCGCGAACCACGGGCTGCCGCCGCGGCAGGCGATCGCCGGGCACATGTTGGTGAGCGGGCGCCGCGACGGTCCGAGCGAGTTCGGTCCGCCCGGGCGCGGATCGAACCACATGATGCCGTTGTTCATGAGGATGCCGGTCGCGGGCAGGACCACCTTGCTGCCGAACACCGAGAGCAGCGTCTGCGTCAGCGCCACCATGTTGCCGTCGCGGTCGATGACGTTGAGATGGGTGGTGCTCGTCGCCGCGTCGCCGCCAGTTTTGGCGGACTCTCCCATCGCTTTGAGGCGCTGCGCGTAGGCTTCGCGCAGGACCTCGGCGTAGGCGACAAAGGCGTCGGCGCGCGGCCCGCCCGGCTCGAATCTGCGTTCCGCGAGCCGTCGCAGCGCCCAAGCCATGCTGGGGCCCGCCGTCAGTTGCGGAGCGAGCGAGAACTTCGCACCGCGATACTCGCATTCGATCGGCTCGACGACGCGGGCGCGGTACTTGCGCAGGTCCTCCGCGGCGAGCACGCCGCCCATCGCGCGCACATCGCGGGCGATCGAGTCGGCGATCTCGCCTTCGTAAAAATCCCGGCGCCCGGACCGCGCCAGCCGGCGCAGGGTGTCGGCGAGTCCGGCGAGCTGCAGCCGGCGAAGCGGCGCATCCTGCGGCGTGACCGGCGGCATTCCCTGCGGGAGCCAGACGTCGCGCGTCGTCGGGTAACGCGCCAGTTCGCGCGCCAGGGTCGCCACCTTGAACGTGAGATACCAGTCGACGGCGATGCCCTCTTCGGCGAGGCCGATCGCCGGCTGCAGCACACTCGCCAGGCTTTGCGTGCCGAAGCGATCGAGCGCGAGACCCAGGCCGTCGACCTGGCCGGGCACGGTGAAGGAGAGCGAACCGTGGACGTTGCGGTCTTCCTTCACCGCGGGCCAGGCGAAGAGATCGCCGGCGGTGCCGCCGATCAGGGGAAAGGCGGAGATGTCGAGCGCGCGTGGCGAGACCGGGCCGAAGTCAATCACTTCGGTACGCTTTTCTTTCGCGAGATACACCAGCATGTAGCCGATGCCGCCGAGCCCGCTGTTCCACGGCTCGATCGCGGACAGCGCGAAGCCCGCGGCGACCGCGGCATCGACCGCGTTGCCGCCAGAGGCCAGCGCCCGCGCGCCGACCCGGGCAGCGAGGTGATGCTGCGACGCGACCACGCCGCGGCGCGAGCGCACGCAGGGCTTGCGCACGTTCCAGTTCTGCGTCATGTGCGCGAGGCCGCGATCGTTGTCGTTCGTGGTCGGCAAGGGCTCAGTCCTTGAACGGCGCGCGCCGGTCGAAGAGCTCCGCGGCGGTCTCCATGCGCAGGAATTCGGCGCCCTCTGCAGAAAGCCGCGCGAGCAGCCGCTCCAGGGCGAGCATGCGGTGGCCGCGGCCGATGACGAAGGGATGGAAGGTATAGGTGATGACGCCCCAGTCCGTCTCGCGCTTCATGTAGAGGAAATCGTCGATCCAGTTGGCGAGCACGTCGCCCGCGTTCGCGAGGCCCGGCAGCACCGCATTCTGCGTGCGCACGAACTCGAAGTGCGGATAGTCATCGAGCGTCCAGCTCACCGGCATCTCGATCAGCCTCGACTCCCTGCCGAAGACCGCCGGTTGCTGCAGCTCGATGCGGTCGCCCGCGCGCACCCGGTAAGGGCTGTAATCGTTCCCCATCATGCTGCTGTCGTAGTGGAACCCATGCTCGATCAGCAGCTCGACCGAATGCGGGCTCAGGTCCCAGGCGGGCGAGCGGTAGCCGCGGGCGGTGCGTCCGGTGAGCTTCCTTATCCCTTCGTTCGCGCGCGCGAGTTCCGCCTTCTCCTCGTCGCGCGACAGGCTGGCGGGCGGCCGGTGCGTCCAGCCGTGGTGGCCGATTTCATGACCCGCCTCGAACACGCCGCGGCAGGCTTCCGGGTAGGTCTCCAGCGTGTGCCCGGGGATGAACCAGGTTGCCGGAACGCCGTTTTTCCTCAGCAGCGCGAGGATGCGCGGGGCTGCGATCACGCCGAACTCGCCGCGCGATATCGGTGTCGGCGTGGTCATGCCGCGCGCGACCCAGCCGGACATCGCGTCGAAGTCGAAAGTGATGCAGACGATATGCCTCGCCATGTGTCTCCCTCAAGCAGCGCTCATGGTAGCGCAGCCCGCGGGCGAGGTGCGTCTCGCGCGCGGCGCAGACCGGCTATGATGCTTCCTGCACGATGGCCGGACAAAAGCACATTCTCATCGTCGGCGCGGGAGCGATCGGCGGGCTGTATGCGGCGCGGCTCGCGAAGTTCGCCGACGTTAGCGTGCTCGACACCAACCTGGCGCACGTCGAGGCGATCAGGAGGCACGGCCTCGCGGTGACGGGGGCGACGGAGTCGGTGACGAAACTCGCAGCCTTTGCACACGCCGCCGAGATGGGCCCGCGCCGGTTCGACGCGGCGAT
>JBGPTG010000269.1:0-5008 GCA_041490545.1 Gammaproteobacteria bacterium | reverse complement strand
TTGAGGTGGGCGATCTCTTCCCGGTACATCGGGGTGCTGAACCGCTCCTCGATCGCGATCGTATTCATGCGGCGGTTCAGTGGCGGGCCTTGGTATGGAGTCGTTGCTGTTGACCGGCAGATTTTGACACAACCGCCGCCAAGCACTGCGTGCCGCCGACTGGTCGGGACGACCCGGAAGTGCCGGGGCGCCGACTGCCGTAAAATGGGAGCGACACGACCGGGAGGAAACGATCATGACGAATCAGCGCACGCGCAGGGTGTTGACAGGCGCGCTGCTTCTCGCGGCCACCGCGTGGGCGCAGGCGCAGGACTACCCGAAGGGACCGATCACCGTGATCGTTCCGCTCGCACCGGGAGACGCGGTGGATATCGCCGCACGCGTCATCGGAGAGGAACTCTCGAAATCGCTCAAGGTCCCCGTCCTCGTGGTGAACCGGCCCGGCGCGGGCGGCGCGCTCGGCGCCGACAACGTGGTCAAGGCAAACAAGGACGGCTACACGATCGGCTTCACCATGAACGCCGCCCTCACCTTCAGGCGCGTGCTCGATCCGCAGACTGCAACCTACGACCCGATGAAGGACATCACGCCGCTGGGGCTCGCGATGCGCACGCCGAGCATTGTCGCCATACGCAGCGATCTGCCGTACAGGAATTTCGCCGAACTGGTCGCCTACGCCAAGGCGAATCCCGGCAAAGTGCGCGTCGGCACTCCCGGGGCCGGCTCGGCCGGTGAATTCGCCATTGTCACGATCAACTCGATCGCCGGCACCGACATCGGCGCGGTGCCGTTCAAAGGCGCCTCGCCTGCGATCACCGCGATGCAGGGCGGGCACATCGAGGGCGTGGCACTGGCGCTGGGCGTGCTGAGCGGCCACCTGAAGAGCGGCGCAATCCGCGGCGTCGTCGCCTCCAGCAGCTTTCAGGATTTTCCAGACATCCCGACCCTCGCCGCCCTCGGCCACAAGCAGAAGCTGCTCGGCGTATGGGCCGCCTTCTTCGCGCCGGCAGGCGTGCCCGCCGAAGTCACCGGCGTTCTCGTGCCGGCGATCGAGAAAGCGGTAAAGACTCCGGCAGTCGCGGCGCGGCTGCACGGACTGGGGATGGTCGAGGACTACCAGCCGCCGGAAAAGCTGCTCGATGAAATCCGCGACGAGTACCGCATGGTCGAGGAGTTTGCGCGTAAAGCGGGCGTCGTCAAGTAAGCATAACAGGGCCGCGGCGTCCTCGCCTTGCGGTACATCGGCAGAGGAAGTCGCTTCCATTCATCAGAGAGGTCACGAGTGAACATCGTCACGCCTCTCGCAGCGGCACGTACGTGCCTCGCGATTCTGGCCCTATTCCTGATCTTGCCTGTCGGCTGCGCGATTTCCGTCGCCGTCCTGTACGGGCTCGCTTGGCCAGATTGCCCAAGTCAGGTGCTTTCCTGGGCAACGTTGGACGTCGCCGAGTTCGTCCCGTGGATCTCCGGGCTCGCGCTTTTCTCGTCCTTTTCCATTCGTCCGTGGTTAAAGGCCGCGGTGGCAGTTGTGTCGGTACCCTACTCAATACTGGCGTTTGCCGCGGAAGACCTGTTCGTCGGATATATTCTGGGGAATTGCCCGTGACGTTAGGCCGGCGCTAAGATGGGCGGCGCATGGCCTTTTGATCGACAACCAAGGAGGAGAACCATGAAATCCAAAGTGCTCTGGGCAGTGTTCGGCGCCGCGCTGGCAAGCGCGGGTTTCGTCATCGCGCAACAGAAAGCGGCCCCGGAAGTCCGCCGCGTCGTGACCAAGCTCGATGCCTCGGGCAAGGCGGTGGTGATGGTCGACGGCAAGGTGCAGCTGAAGAGCTTCCGCTCGCCCAATCCGGCCGGTGAGATGTGGGTCACCGACAAGAGCCTGCCGGATTTCAACTTCACCGAGGACCGCGCCCTCACCAAGGTCGGGATCGTACCGCCGAAGAACGGCACCATCTTCCGCATCGTCGATTTCGTTCCCAACGCAGCCGAAGTCTCCAAAATGGACATCAACCTCATGATGAAAGTGGTCGGCGACCACGCGCCGAAAAAAGGCCTGCCGCCGCGGCACCCGATGATGCACCGCACGCGCAGCCTCGACTACGCGGTCATCATGTCGGGCGAGATCGACATGCTCATGGACGAAGGCGAAGTCCACCTCAAGGCGGGAGACGTGATCGTGCAGCAGGCGACCAACCACGCCTGGGTGAACCGCGGCAAGGAGCCCTGCCGCGTGGCGTTCATCCTGATGGATTCGCAGGAGCCGTAAGCGCCCCTGAAGTACCGGCCCCCTCCCCGGTGCGATGCGCAAACCGCATCACACCGGATGCAGGCCCAGCGTCAGTCCCAGCGGCACGAAGACGATGGCAAAGGCGTTGCCGATCAGCACCAGCGAGGCCACCCGTTCCGGCTCCTGCTGGTAGCGCTCGGCGAGCAGGTAGTTGAGCACGGCCGGCGGCAGGCTCGCGAACAGCATCAGCTGCGCAAACTGCTCGGGCGGAAGCCGCAGCACGAGCTGCGCGAGGTAGGCGCCCGCCATACCCGCGACCGGGCACACCACCGCCCCGAGCACACCGAGCTGCCAGCCGCGCTTCGACATGTCGTTCAGGCGCGCGCCGAGCGCGAACAGCATCATCGGCAGCGTCGCATCGCCGAGCATCTTCAGGCCGATCATCAGGGCAGCCGGAACCTTCCACTCAAGACCGCTGAACGCCAGACCGAGGACGCTGGCAATGATCATCGGCGAGGTCGCCAGCGACTTCCACTCGGCGTGCCGGCTGACGATGCGGCTTCCCAGCGTAAACTGCAGCAGCGTGCTCACCACCAGCATCAGCACCATCGCCGCCAGCCCGGCGCGTCCGAAGGCGAGCACCGCCAGGGGCAATCCCATGTTGCCGCAGTTGTTGAACATCATCGGCGGCACGAAGGTGCGCGGACTGACCTTTGCCAGCCGCGCCACCGGCCAGGCGATCAATCCCGAGACGAGAACGACCACCACGCCGCCGGCGACCAAGGCCGCGTTGCCCGCGAGCCGGAAGTCCTCGCCGGCGAGCGAGGTGAATACCAGCAGCGGCCCCAGGATGTGCAGCGATACGTGGTTGAACGTCTTCAGGTCCGGCTGGTGGCGGCGGCCATAGACGTAGCCGATCGCAATGATCAGAAAGACCGGCCCGATCACGGAGGCGAGGCGTTCTAGTATCAGCATGAGAGGGCTCGGGTTCCGTTTCCGCCGTCATTCTAAACGTCCGTTCCGGGACGCTGCTTTACGCGCGGGAAGTGCACCCCGGCTATCCCTTCGACCTCCGCCGTTCGATTGCTCCTGAGCGCATTGCCTCCGGACGAGCCATTTGCTACATTCGCGGCACCATAACCCCGGAGGAAAGACCATGATGCGCATCGCGTTCGTTCTGTGCGCGGCCTTGTCGGCCGCAATGGCGCAGGCGCAGGTTCTCGGTTTCGGCAGCGCGCCGCAGGGCTCGATCGGCTACAACATGAGTTCGGCGATCGCCCGCGTGATGTCCGAATCGGCGCAGATCCAGAGCCGGGTTCAGCCCTACTCGGGCTCGAGCGCCGTTCTGCCGCTCGTCAATTCCGGCGAGCTTGACCTGGCCGTGTGCAACGTCCTCGAAATCCAGGAGGCGGCGAACGGCGAAGGTCCGTACAACGGCCGCAAGCAGCCGAACCTGCGCGTCCTCGGCGTGATCTTCCCGCTCTACTCGAGCATGTTCGTCAGGAAGGACTCGCCGATCAGGACGCTCGCCGGGCTGAAGGGCAAACGCATCCCGTACGGCTACTCATCGCAGGTGACGCTGCAGACGATCATCGACGCGATCATCGCCACGGGCGGCCTGACCGGCAAGGACATCGTGCCGGTGCTGGTGCCGAACGTCATCCGCGGCGCCGACGACTTCATTGACGGCAAGATCGACGCGGGCTTCTTCGCGCTCGGCGCGGCGAAGGTCTCCGAGGTGGACAAGTCGGTCGGCGGCATCCGCTACCTCCCGCTGCCGGACGATCCGAAGTCCGTCGCGGCGATGAAGAAGATCATGCCCTACGCGTACATCAAGCTGGTGAAACCCTCGCCCGCGTTCGTCGGCCTGGACGGCCCGACCAAGCTGATGGCCTACGACTACCTCGTTGCCGTCGGCGCGCACGTCAAGGACGACGCGGTCTATCGCATCGCCAAAGCGATGTACGAGAACAAGCCCAAGCTCGCGGAAAGCCTGAAAGCTTTCAACGGATGGGACCCGGCCACCATCCACAAGAACATGCCGGCCCCGTACCACCCGGGTTCGGAGAAATTCTTCAAAGAGAAGGGCATCGGCGGGACCCAGTAACGGCCGATGGCTGACGATCGCATCGCGAGCCCGCAGCCAAAGGGCGCGGGCTGGGCGCGCCTTGTTCTCGTCCTGCAGACGCTGCTCGTCGCGACGGTGGTCGCGTGGGTGCTCGACCTGCCGCGTGAATGGTTCGGCGTCTCGCTCTACACCGAGCAGTTTCTCGTCACGGTCATCGGCTTCGCCGTCGCGATCGCCTACCTCACGGAGCCGGCGCATCCGCGCTTCGCGGATCGCGTTTGCTGGTGGGACATGGCTGCAGCCGCGCTGGGACTCGCGCTCTGCCTGTACATCGCGTGGCGTTATCCCACGCTCGTCAACGAACTGACCTCGCGACCCCTCGACGGCGTGCTGATGGCCGCCGCGCTCGCGGCTCTCGTGCTCGAGGCCACCCGGCGAACGGCCGGCGCGTCGCTCGTCTTCATCGTGCTCCTGGGCGCCGTGTACGCGATGTTCGGCGACCATCTGCCCGGAGTGTTCGAGTCGCGGCCGGTCGAATTCACGCGGCTGCTTGTCTATCTGGGCCTGGACACAAACGCGCTCCTCGGCGCGCCGGTCAACATCGGCATCACCGTGGTGATCCCCTTCATCCTGATGGGCCAGATCCTGTCGCGATGCGGCGGCTCCGAATTCTTCACCGAGCTGGCGCGCGCCTGGATGGGCCGCTATCG
>JBGPTG010000268.1:0-5011 GCA_041490545.1 Gammaproteobacteria bacterium | reverse complement strand
TGGTCCGGGAAGTAGCCGGTGGGGCCGTTGCCGGCGGCAGTGTAGGAACCGTTGTTCGCCGAAGCCGGCGCCAGGGCCGCCGCTCCCAGCGCCAGGCTGCTGCAGACCGCGATCGCGGCGACCGCGAGCGCGAAGCGGTTGGAGTATCCGGATTCGTTTGCGACGTTTTGGCTCTTGATCATTTCGGTCTCCCGGTTGCGGGCTTGCGGAAATCGCTCACCCGACGCTTCTCACGTTAAGCTTCCGAGGGCCGGAATTCGCCGTCTCATGACGCAGGCATTTTGTGCCGCATGCACATTTCGCGGCGGCCGCGCGCGGGGAAGGGATACCGGCCGGCTCGAGCCCGCGCCAGACATCGTTTCAGGCGGCCAGGGGCGGGCGCCCTGCCCTCACCACTGCGCCGGCAGCTTCTTGTGAACCGTAATCTGCCTGGCGTCGACCGAAATGTAGCCACCCGCGGTGAGGTCCTTGACGATGCGGCTCACCATCTCGCGCGAGCCGCCGATTCGCGCGGCGATATCGTGCTGGGTCAGGCGCTCGAGCACCGCGCGTGCGCCATTCCGCTCTACCGCGTTCTCGTCGATGAACCTGGAGAACCGGCCGTAGACGTCCTTCAGGGCCAGGTCGCCGACCTTTTTGACGAGGCTGCGCACTCTCCCGATCAGCATGTGGATCAGGTGTCCTGCGAATAACGGGTTGCGATCGAGCAATCCCTGGATGTCGCCAAGCGGAATCACGAAACAGCGGCACGGATCGAGAGCCATTACCGAGGCGGAACGCGGGCCTCCGTCGAGCACCAGCTCGCCGAAGTAGTTGCCCTCGCGGATTGTGCTGAGCACCACTTCCCTGCCATCCTCCTCGCTCACGAACACCTTGACGCGTCCGGCGAGCAGAATGTACAGGGAGTCTGTCTCGTCACCCTCGTTGATGATCACCGAATTCTTGGGAAACGAGCGAGCGGCACCGTGGGGTGCGAGCTCGCGCAATGTGTTCTCGTCGAGACTGGCCAATGGACCGATCGACTGCGAGATTGACTGCGAAATGGACATGGCATCCTCCCGGTTTGCTAACAGGGCGCAGCAAAAATCCGGCGCGGCCACGCCGCGTCTCCTTCGGCCTGCCCTGCTTCGCGGCCTTGCGCCTTCGCCGGCGCCGGAGTCACCGGCTGCCCGACGGTTTCTTCCGTGAACGCAATCAATATGTGTATACCGGAGGAGCGCGAAATATATTCCATTTCTCCCGAAACCGTCAGCACCCTGTCAGCCACCGCCTTGGCGCCGCGCCGCCGAGACCGGACTGAGCTAGACTGATACCCGAGGCGGACGCGAGGCTGCCCGACCGTGCCCCTACTGCGACTCTCCCTGATCGCCCTGCTGCTGGCTGCTGGCGGCGCAATTGCGCAGGCTTACCCAGCGAAGCCGGTTCACCTCGTCGTCCCCTTCCCTCCCTCCGGCGGGAACGACGTTTTCGCGCGGCTTCTCGCACAGAAACTTTCCGAAGCCTGGAAGCAGCAGGTGCTGGTGGAGAACCGTCCGGGCGCGGGCGGCAACGTCGGCACCGCGTTCGCCGCGCACGCGGCGCCCGACGGATACACGCTGCTCCTCGGGCACACGGGCACCCTGGCGATAAACCCGGCGCTGTATGCGATGCCCGGCTACGATCCGCAGCGCGACTTCGTGCCGATCGGCCTGCTCGCTTCGGCGCCGCTCGTCCTCGTGGTGCATCCGGGTACGACGATCCGCTCGGTCGGCGACGTCGTCGCGCTGGCGAAGGCGAAACCCGGCGAGCTCAACTACGCCTCTAGCGGCAACGGCACCGGCTCGCACCTCTCCGGCGAACTGCTGCAGGCGCTCGCCGGGATCAAGCTCACCCACGTGCCGTACAAAGGAACCTCGCCCGCGATCACCGACCTGATCGGTGGTCAGGTGCCGATGATGTTCAGCGTCATCCCCACGGCGCTGCCGCAGATACGCGCCGGCAAGCTGCGCGCCGTCGCCGTCACCGGCGCGCAACGCATGCCGCAACTCCCCGACGTGCCCACCGTCGCCGAATCCGGTGTCCCCGGATTCGAAAGCACCCTCGCCTACGGCATCCTCGCGCCGCGGGGCACGCCGGAGGCCGTCATCGAGGAAATCCGCGCACAGATCGCGCGCATCGCCGCCACGCGCGAATGGCGCGAGCGCCTCGAGTTCGAAGGCGCTGTGCCGCTCTCCGGATCGCCGGCGGAGTTCGCGGCGCTGATACGGGCGCAGGGGGAGAAGTGGGAGAAGCTGATCCGGGCGGCGGGAATCAAGCCCGAGTGACCTCATGAGCGGTTCGCGCCGCTACCGAAAGAGATTTCGCATCCAGGCTTACCCCGGACGGCGAACCCGGACTGCAGCGATGATTTTCTCCAATCGCTCCCGCGACACCTCATCGGGACGGGGCGTGGTGGCGGCGTCAAGCAACCAGCGCTCGATATCCGCCGGCGTGGTCGCGCCGGCCCGGCGGCCTTCCATCGCGTTTTTGAGCGCGTGCATTTTCAATTGTTGCCGCGCGGCCATGAACTCGCTCGGGGTGTCGATGCCGCAGGCGACTTCGAGGTTCAACAGCGTAACGGGCAGGCCTGCATCAGAGCCCCTGCCGGATCGGGGGCCGGACTGAGGGTCGGCCTTGGGAGCGGAAATGCCGCGGAAACGCGTTTCCATACCGGGTTTCCAGGGATCGGGGAGATTTTCAGCGGCGCTCCAGCGGGCCTCCAGATCGGGCGTGACTTCACCTGCCGCCTCGCGCTCATGGCAAAGCCGCATCGTCGCGATGAGCGCATCGAAGCGCGCTTCCGCCGCATGGGCGGCAATCTCGCTCAGCCGCCTCGTCGCCGCATCGCGCGCGGCGCGGTAACGCGCATCCAGCCCGGCGGCGTGCGGTCTGGCGACTTCGGCGCAGGCGCGCCAGGCCGTCTCGGCGTTCGCCAGCGCGCGCTTGATCTCCGGCCCGCTGCGGGTGGAATTCGCGGCGGGAAGCGCGAGCAGGCTCCCGATGATCGCTTCGCGCGCCTTGATCTGTTCGCCGGCTTCGGTTTCCCGGGCGGCGCGAGCGGCGCCGCGTGCGGTGAATATCGAATCCGTAGCCGCTTTGAAGGCGCTCCACAGCGCATTCTCTTCGTGTCGCGGCAAAGGCAGGGCTTTGGCATGGGCTTGCCATTGCGCTTGCAGCCCGCGCACGCGGTCGACGCAATCCCGCGCGAGCGGCTTCGCCTCGCCGAGGTTCTTCGCGGCGGTGATGAGTTGATCACGCTGCTGGCTTGCCTCGCGATAGGCCAGCGTCAGTGGGGCCTCCAGGGCCTGGAGGGCTGCCGCGTAACGCGCAGTCACCGCGTTGTCACCCTTTTGTGCCTTGCGGGGCACGGTGTGCTCCACCGGCCCCAATCTGCGCCAGGCGATTTTGGCTTCTTCAAGGGTGCGGGCAATCGCGCGCGAGTCCGGCCGGCTGCCCGCGGATGAGGCAGGAGCAGGAGAGTCCCCCTCTTCCGGCGCAGCGGGGAAAAATGTGGTTCGCGCCCTGACCAGGCCATCGATCACCTGGTTGCGTGCGAAGAGATTCTCTTTGCGCGCGATTTTGAGTTTTTTCAGGTGAGCCGCCACCGGCACGTAGGCGGCCTTCAAGGCGCCGTCAAAGGCGAGCCACAATGTCTTGTTGGTCGCGCCGCCGAGCTTGTCCAGTTCTTTCCAACGCTCGCGCAGTTTCTCGATGACATCGGCATGGGCCTTGAGCGCGACTTTTTCGCCGGCCATCTTGGCGAGAACCTGCGCCTCAGCCACCAGTTCCTCGCGCCGCTGCCCGCCACTCCAGCGCTGCCAGTCGCGCAGGCGCACCTGTTCCTGGCGGAGGGATTCGATGCGCCGGGCAAGCGCAGCATTCGCCGGGCCGGGTTTGAGCGCGTTATCGATCACCGTCATCAGGCGCGTCAGTTCCGCCACCTGTCCTGCGGCGTGCGCCGCTTCGGCCAACTCGACATGACGCTGCATTGCGGCGAGACGCAGTTTCTTTTGTTCGGCACTCGACTCGCGCTCATGCGTCCGGAGCGCATCGTGGTCGCGTTGCCGTTCCTGGCTGCGCGCATTGCGCCAATCGGAAAAGCGGCGTGCCAGCACAGTCTGCAATTCTCCCTCTGAAACCACCGGAAAAGCGCGCCATTGCTCGATCTTCGCCTTTTCATCCGTTTCATCCGCAACGCCCGCAGCGGGCAAGGATTGCAGAAATTCGGCGCGCTGCACCACGCTGGAGGCGAGTGCCAGGACACGATTGGCGGTCTCGGTTTTCTCGATGCAGCGCGCATCGATTGCCGCGCCGCTCGCGCCGGGAACCTGGTTCAGCAATTGCTGCAGGGGTGCCGCCAGGGTCGCCGGCGCGTTCGACGGCATCGACGGTATTGGCGATGTCGGCGCCGTCTCACCTCGCGCCACACCGGCGAGGCTTGCGCTCAGGACGTGTATCGCGATGTCCGTAGCGGCAAGCCAGCGCGCAAGCGCCTGTTCACCCCCACCGCGCTCACGCACTCTGGCGCCCAGTTGCGCGCGCGCAGTTGCAAATTCGCCCGCCAGTGCTTCATCGAGCAAGGCGACGTTCAACGCCGCCCAGGCACGATCCAGCTCCACCAGGCGATTGTCGGGAATCCTCTCCTGATCGATCAGGGTGTGCGCACCTGCAATCACGACCCGGGCCTCGCTGAGGGCTTCGCGTCTGGCGACGGCTGCCTGCCAGCGCGACTTTGCGGCGCGATGCAGGCGCTTGTCCTGATCACGAAATTCACGCATCGCCTGTTTGAGCGCATCTTCCTGCGTCAGGGCTGCAAGTGCAGCGAGCTTCAAGTCGACGCCAGGCGCCTGATGTGCCAATTGCAGCAACGCACTGTCGTCGGCTTCTGCCGCAGATATCTTTTCCCGCCAGGCTTGCGTTTCGGCTTCAGGAATCCCCGGCAAAGGCTGCGCGCCGGTCTGGTGCCGCGCTCCGCCTGGCGAGTTGGCTGGCG
>JBGPTG010000267.1:0-5068 GCA_041490545.1 Gammaproteobacteria bacterium | reverse complement strand
TCGAACGCATCGGTGAAGGAATACGTTTCGCGCAGCGCCTGGTCGTAGAAAGCCTGGCTGAACCAGGTGTAGTCGCTGTCGTAATCGCAGCCGAACGACGAGTGCGTCGCATCGGCGGCGGTGATGACGAGCGTATTGGCGTCCTTGAGCGGCTCGATGAAGCCTCCGGAAAAGCACGCCGAAATCACGATCACCTTCCATTTGATGCCGCTGTCGGCAAGCATGCGCGCGAGCGCGACAGGCGTGAGCTGGGCCAGATCGAGCGGCGGCAGATCGAACACGAGCCGGTGATCGCTGCCGCCGTGGGTGGCGATGTGCAGCAGCACGATGTCGTTGTCGGCGTCGAGCGCCTTGCCCAAATGCGCGAGCGCGGCGCGCAGATTGCTTACGCTGGCGATGGGAAATTGCGTCAATGTGTCGGGATTGTTGACGAGCGTGATCGACCTTCCGAGCGTATCGAAGCGCCCCTCCAGCAGACGCCTTATCGATTCCAGTTCCTTGAGGAAAGTATCCTGTCCGGCGTCGGCTGCGACGCCGACGAAATAGAGATCGTCGACGCGCGGCCGCTGCGGGCGCAGCGCCGCCAGCTGCTCGTCGAGCAGCCTGCCCTGGGCGTGGAACACCTCTTCGTCCACGACGCTGGTCGCGGGGGACACGACGTCCGCCTCCTCCTCCTGCGCGGACCATAGATCGTTGCGTGGAAACAGCACGACGAGCACCAGCAGCAGCGCGACGAAAATCCCGAAGACTTGCACCGACACCCGGCCGCGCCAGCCGGTGAGCACGAACTGCGTTCGCGCGACGACGGCGAAGCTCCAGGCGACCAGCACCCCGGTTGCGACGCCGGCATAAGGCGCGGCTGCACCGGACTCGGCGGCAAACTGCAGACACACGCCGACGATCTCGAAGAATGGGTCGGTCGCAGCGAAGAGCACCGCAAAGGCAAGTGTCAGCTGCGGATTCCGCAAAAGCCTCGCGGCCAGATAGCAGGCGCCGAGCGCGAGCGGAACCTCGGCGAGCGCCGCCGTGAACGCGCCGAAGTCGAAACTTCCGGAAAGTCCATTCCGTGCAAACCCTCCAGCGAACCAGAACGCGAGACCCGCCGCCACGAGCGCCGCATAGTGCCCGACCGAGATGCGGAAATCGAACGCCCGCACGGGCAGGAACGAAGCCAGGCGCGCGCCGGCGATCAGGTTCCGCGCAAGAGCGCGCCACGCCACGGAAGCCGCTGCGCCGTGCGGCGAATTCATCCGCCTGCCTCGATGGCGGCGATTCTCGCGCTGCGCACTTTCTCCGCGATGTCCGCCTTCGCAGTTCGAACGGCGATCGCGCCCGCGTCGACGCCAGAGGCGGCGGCCAGCGCGCTCCGCAGCGCGGCGCGAGGCGGATAAGGCGTCTCGCCCCAGCCGCGTTCACCGCGTTCGAGGCACTCGCACACCGCGAGCAGCTCCTCGAAGCGCGCGGCGCGGCGGAACGCATCGCATCGCTCGAGCAGCGCGAGCCGCCCGTCGGCGCGCATTCCTGCCGCCTGCCTGAGCGTGTCGCCGTGCCGCGCGGCAAGCAGCGCGAGGTCGCGGCATTCGCCGGGCGCCTTGAGGCGATCGCTCACGACGCGCGCGATCTCGCTGGATGCGGTACGTGCGACGACCAGCGCAAATCGCGGCGCCATCCCGAGACCGGCCGTGGCAGCGCATTCCAGCGAGCGAACCAGCACGCGGGCCGCATCGTTCGCCGCGCGCCCGTCGCGGAACTGCAGACCCAGCTCGGGCAGGAGCTTCTCCAGGAGCCGCGATTCGTCGAGCACGGCAAACATGAGCGCAGGCTCGCCCTCGATCAAGCCGCGGGAGAATTCCTGCCATACGCGCTCGGGAACGAGCGCCTCGGTCTCGCCGCTATCGACCATGGCTCGCATCAGCGCCATGGTCTCCGGCGCCACCGCAAAGCCGAAACGCGCTGCGAAGCGCGCCACCCGCAATATCCGCACGGGATCTTCGACAAACGCCGGGCTGACGTGCCGCAGCAGGCAGCGCTCCAGATCGGCCGCGCCGCCGAAGGGGTCGACGAGATTTTCGTGCTCGTCGCGCGCCATCGCGTTGATGCTGAGGTCGCGCCTTTGCAGATCCTCCTCGAGCGTCACCTCCGGCGCTGCATGCACCTGGAATCCCTTGTAGCCGCGGGAGATCTTGCGCTCGGTGCGCGCGAGCGCATACTCTTCATGGCTCTCCGGGTGCAGGAAAACCGGAAAATCCTTGCCGACCGGCTTGTACCCCAGCCGCACCATCTCCTCCGGCGTGCTGCCGACGACGACGTAGTCGCGGTCGGCTACGGGCAGGCCGAGCAACTCGTCGCGGACCGCTCCTCCTACCCGATAAATCTTCATGGCACGGCGCCCCCCCTTCGCGTGTCGCGCAGCCTCTGACGCAGGATCCGGCAGCCCTAACGGCCGGCCCGGTAGCGCATTCCGCCGTAGCGGGAGGGGAAATGGGTACCCCGGAGGTAGCCGGGCGCGATCGCCTCGAGTGGCGTGGGCTGGATGCCGAACGGAAATTTGCTGCCCGAAACGCTGTCGATCTGCATCGAGTAGTAGTTGTCGCGCGACAGCAGTCCGCCCGGCGCCCATTCCATCGCCCAGGCCTGCAAGTAGGAAAGACGGTCCGACAGCCCCACGATCGGCCGCGGGTGACCACTGGCCGCTCCGGCGAACTGCGCCAGTTCGCGAAGCGTATACGCGCGCGGACCGCACAAGTCGTAGCTTCTGCTGTGGCTGTCCCTGTCGGACAGGCTCAACCTGACGCAGCGCGCCACGTCCTCGACGTAGACCGGCTGGAATCGCGCCCGGGGACAGGCGAGGAAAAGCACCGGCAGCCAGCGCTGCAGTTTCGCAAACAAATTGAGGAACCGGTCCTCGGGTCCGAACACCACCGAGGGCCGGAACACGGTGACCGCCAGTTCATTCTGCGCCGCCAGCACCCAGGCTTCGCCTTCGCCCTTGGAGCGCAGGTACGCGCTGGGGCCGTCGGGCTGCGCGTGCAGCGCGCTGATATGAAGCAGGCGCATAACCCGGTGCCTGGTGCAGGCCTCGACGATCTTCTTGGGAAGTTCGACATGCACCCGCGCAAACTCCGGGCCGTAAGGATTGCCCGGGGAGCTTTGCAGAATGCCCACCAGGTTGATCACCGCATCGCTGCCCGCGACGAGCCGCGCGAGCGCCACGGGGTCGTGTACGTCGGTCTCGACCACCTCGACCGTCGGCAGAAGTATGAGGTGCTTGGCGCGTTCGCGCCGCCGCGTGGGAACGACGATCGCGTGCCCGTCTTTCGACAGCCCGTGAACGAGGTGACGGCCGATGAATCCGCTGCCACCGATGACGAGGAACCTGCTCATGGTAAGACCGGCCTGCGCAGTCACGAAGGAAGCGCATTATCTCAAAACGGCGCGCTCCTGCGGCGACCGCGCCGCGTTCTCAGGGATTGCTCTGCGCGCCCTGCATCGCCACGACATCCCGGCCGGGCCGGGCCGGTACCATGCCGAGGCGGGTCTTCAGCGGCGTGGGCTGCCCGCCAAGCACCGCGGCGTAGTAAAAGGTGTTGGCCATGACCTTCTTGACGTAGTCGCGCGTCTCCCCGAAGGGGATGGTCTCCGCAAAGATCGCGCCCTCGATGGGCTCGGCGCCGCGCCATTGGCGCGCGCGCGTCGGCCCGGCGTTGTAGGCCGCCGCGGCAATCACCGGGTTCCCGTCGAACTGATCGAGGACGTGGCGCAGGTAGTAGGTGCCGAGCGCCGCGTTGAGGTTCGGCTCGGAGGCGCGCGCCCAGGAGAAATTCTTCATTCGCGTTCGCTGCGCCACCCAGCGCGCCGTGTCGCGCATCACCTGCATCAGGCCGGTGGCCCCGGCAGGCGACCGAGCGACGCTGATAAAACGGCTTTCCTGGCGGATCAGTCCGAGTACCCAGGGTTCCTCGAGATCCCTCGTGCGCGCCTGCTCCGCGAGAAGCTCGCGGTACGGGGCGAGATAGCGAACCGAGAAGTCGTGCGCGGCGACAGTGCGGTCCGCCGTACTAATGGCGCGGTCCCACACTTCGTTGCGCCGGGCCAGTTCGGCCGCGGCGAGCAGCCGCCGATCGTCCATGCCGCGTATGGTCCACAACCACTCGCGGGTCGCGTCGCTGCGCAGATCGACCCGGTAAAGCGCCAGCGCCCGCTTCAGACCGGGCACGGCCGCAACTTCGGCGATTTCTTCCTCGGTTGGCAGCGGCGCCCGCGAAGGAATCCTGAATGCGAGTCCGAGTTCCTCCGCCGCGAGGCGCCCGTAGAAGTGGTGCTCCCCCGCTATGCGCTGAAAATGGCCCTCGGATTCCCGCGGGTTGCCGAGCGCGCGTTCGGCGCGCCCATACCAGTAGATCCACGCAGGATCGTTCCTGCCAAGCACAGACATGCGGTCGATCGAGTTCCGCACCTCGGCCCACTTCTGGCTGCGCAGCGCGATGCGAGCGCGCCACGCGAGCTGCTCGTCGGTAAGCGCGCGCGCACCCGCCGCTGCGAACCAGTCGAGCGCCTCGGGCAGGTGGCGGCGCGCCCCGCGCATCGCGAGCATCAGCCAGACGTAGCCCCGGTCCTCCGCCGGAAATACATCGGCGAATCCGGCGCTCCAGAAGCTCGCCGCGGCGCGCGGGTCCTCGCCGGCAAGCTGCGTGAGGGCCGCAATCACCAGTTCGCGATCGGCGATCCTGGCAAGATCGACCTGCGGCTTCCTGAAGAACTTGCCGGGAACGCGGAAAATCGAGACGAGCTGCCTCGGGTCGATGTGCTGATCGCGCGGCAGGACCTGCAAGTGCCGCCGGGCGGCGGACAGCAGGTCGGCGCCTACGAGGACGCGGAACCGCTCCCAAGCGTCGCGGCCTTCCAACTGGCCGGTGCTGCGCAACGCTGCGGCAAGCGTCGCGCAGCCTTCGGGCAGCTCCCGCGGCGCATTCCACTGCAACTTGAAATCGGCCACCGCTCCTGCGTCGCCGCGCTTCCAGCGCGCCAACAGCGCATAGCAGCTCACCTCGGGATCGTCGCTGGCAAG
>JBGPTG010000266.1:0-5078 GCA_041490545.1 Gammaproteobacteria bacterium | reverse complement strand
GGGCGAGGGAAATTTCGGCTACAACGCGCTCACCGATGTCTACGGCGACATGGTGCAGATGGGCGTGCTCGATCCCTGCAAGGTCACGCGCACGGCGCTGCAGAACGCGGCCTCGATCGCCGGGCTGATCCTCACCACCGACTGCATGATCGCGCAGATTCCGGAGAAGCCCGCCACGGGCCGCCCGCCGATGGACGAAATGGGAATGTAGGGACGCGGGCGAGCGGGCAGACAGTCGCGGCAGCCACCCGCCTTCGCCCGTAGCTGCCGGGCCCACGGGGTGTCAGCGCTTCCAGTTCGCGCGAAGGAGGTTCTCTTCCTTGCTGTAGTGGACGACCAGGCTGCCCTAGCTGTCGTCGCCCAGGCCCTCGAACAACTGGGTTCTGCGCAGGGTCTGAAAGCTGCCGCGTTCGCGCTTCATGTCTCACCGGCCGATCCGGAATCTTCCGCCTTGGGCTGCGAATGCAATTTGATTTCGCCACGCGACACCCGGGCCGCGTCCTCGAGCTGACGTCGCATCGCCAGTACCGCGTCGCGAAGGGCGATGTAGACGTCCTCATCGTGGTCGTGGCTGGCAACGAGTTCCTTGCCGGGCACACGGGCGTCGATGCGCACCTGGAACTGGCGGCCCTGATGCTGGTGCCGGTGGGATTCCTCGACCGTCACGCGGCAGCTCACGATGTGCGGATGGATGCCTTCCAGCTTGGAGACGCTCTCGCGCACGCGCGCTTCGAGCGCCTCCGAGTGCTCCATGTTGCGAATGATGATTTGCATGGGGATTTTCACGGCGTTTCTCCCGGCCTTGTTCGTCTTGCGCCTGCGGCGGAATGCAGGATGCATCATGATGAACCCCGACGCGAATGAACGCCAGTGTCGCGACGGGCGCGCGCCCTACCTGCCACCGTCGCGCACCAGGAGCACCGGGACGCCGGCATTGCGCACGACCAGTTCCGCGTCGCTGCCCATGAGCATGCGATTGACGCCGCGGCGGCCGTGGGTGCCCATGACAATCAGGTCGGCTCTCCAGCGCTTCGCCTGCCGGGTGATCACGTCCGCGACGCGCACGCCGGCACTTTCAATCAGGGCCGATTCGGCTTTCACTCCCCTGGAGGCGGCGAGTTTTACGGCTCGCTTCACCAGCTGCTGACCGCTGCGCTTCATCGATTCCACCACCGATTGAATGTTGAAGCCGGCCTCGGGCGTGTTAAAGACGACGAGCTCGTCTACGATATGCAGCAGCCGAAGCTTCGCGTGCTGGTCTTTTGCGAGCCTGAGGGCCTCCTTCAATCCCGCATTCGACGCGGAACTCCCGTCCACCGGAACAAAAATTCTCTTGTAAACCATTGCGCACCTCCCGACAGTTTCCACGATCCACGCATTGAAGGTAATCGCTGACCCGGTCCCGCCTGTTGATCTAAGTCAAACCTGAGGTTCGGACTCAGGTCGGGAATCCCCGTTTCACCGGCAGAGTGGATCTAGAGCTGGAAGCTGGGGTAATCAGTGTATCCGCGTTCGCCGCCGCCATAAAAAGTCGACCGGTCCGGAATGCTCAGCTGCACTCCGGTGCGGAAACGCGCCACGAGATCGGGGTTGGCGAGGTAGAGCACCCCGAACGACACAAGATCCGCGTATCCGTTCTCGACAGCCGACACGGCGCGCTGCCGGTCATAGCCGCCATTGGCGATGTAAACGCCCTCGTACGAGTCGCGGAAGGCGGGCCAGTCGAAGGGCGCGCCGGGGGCCTCGTCGGCGTGAAGATAGGCGAGCCCGCGCCTGGAAAGCGCCCGGGCGACTTCGTTGAAGGTCCGCTGCGGGTCGCTGTCCTGCATGTCGTTGTAGGCGTTCACCGGGGACAGGCGCAAGCCGACGCGGCTGCTGTCCCATGCGAGTGTCACCGCGTCCAGGACCTCGAACAGGAAGCGCGCGCGATTCGCAGGGGATCCGCCATAAGCGTCGGTGCGGCGATTCGTCCCGTCGCGCAGGAATTGGTCTATGAGGTAGCCGTTGGCGGCGTGCACCTCGACGCCGTCGAACCCCGCGCTCCTCGCATTGCGCGTCGCGTCGCCGAACTGGGCGACGACGACCGGGATCTCCTCGCTCGCGAGCGCACGCGGTATGACGAAAGGCCGCGGGCCGTTCTGCGTCGACAGGCTGCCCTGCGGGCACACGGCGGAGGGCGCAACGGGCGGCGCGCCCCCGGGTTGCACGGAGGGACCCGATACCCGTCCGGCGTGCCACAGCTGGAGGAAAATCCTGCCCCCTGCGGCGTGAACCGCCCGCGTCACTTGCACCCAACCGGCGATCTGCGCATCGCTGTAAATGCCCGGAGCATCTAGGTTGGTTCTCCCCTGCGGTGAAACCGGAGATGCCTCGGTGACGATTAGGCCGGCGCTCGCACGTTGCTCATAGTACTTTGCAGTGAGCGCGTGCGCCGCCTCCGCAACCGCGCGATTGCGGCTCATCGGCGCCATGACGATCCGGTTGGCGAGCCGGTTCGGACCGAGCTGGATGGGCTCGAAGAGCTTGCTCGCCGGATCCCGCATCAGCTTGAGGGCGCCGCGGCGCCGATCGCCAGGAGCACCGCGTACGCGAGCAGCAGCTGCCCGGCTCTCGGAGTGATCGGCACGAGATCTTCGAACCGGTCCAGGGCCAGCACGGCGCGCGCTATCGTCCATGCGTAGGGAACGGTGAGCAGCGGCAGAAGAATCCACGCGCTGAAGTCGAGCCCCTGCCAGAACCAGAAGGGCGCGAGGTACGCGAGAATCGACAAGGCGCAGACCTCCGCGCGGCTCCAATCCTTGCCGAAGCGCACCGCCACGGTCCGCTTGCCTTTCGCAGCGTCGAAGTCGCGATCGCGGATGTCGTCGATGATGAGGATGTTCGTCGTGAGCGCGCCGATCGGCAGGCCGAACGCCAGCACGCCCGCTGGCAGCGCTTCGCGCACGAACCATGAGCCGGGGACGGCGCCGGCGGCCGCCTGAACGTAATAACCGCCGACGACGGAGACGATGCCAAAGAAAACGAAAAACAGGGGATCGGCCAGCCCGTGCCTGCCGATCGGCCAGGGGCCGGCCGAGTAGGCCCAGCTTGCGGCAATGCTGCACAGCCCGATCAGCAGCACGAAGGGACCCGCAATGTAGAGAAGGTAAGCCCCGGCGAGCAAGGCAAGCACGTAGCAGGCGGAGATCGCCGCCTTCAGCTCGGAGAGCGAGAGCGTGCCCAGTTTCAACGCTTGCACCAGTTCGGGATGCTCCCGATCCTCCGGCTGCTGAACCAGGTTCTCGTGGTTGTCCGTCAGGACCCCGCCGAGCTGGATCAGCCAGCCGGCGAGAAAGGCGAGAAAAGCCGGCGCTGCAGCAAAAACATGATGGTGAACCGCCAAGCCGATGGACACCAGAACCGGTGCCGCCGCCGTGGGCAGGGTGTGTCCCGGATAAAGGAGCTTTCGCCTCCATACCTCTCTCCGTGACCAAACTTGAGCCTCGGCCATGCTGGGTCTTCCTCTGTCGTTTATTGCGCGCGGTTTGTAACGCTTGCTACTTTAACTCGCGGGGGCCTTCCGCGCCCTTTCGGATGCGGCATGTCCGCGCTATCATGGATTGTTGGCCCGTGTCTCGCCGCGTGCCGGCTGCCGGAGGAGACAGGATGATGCCGAGAATCGGAATGGCGCTGATCGCAGCGTGCTTTGCATTTTCGACCGCGGCGTACGCCCAGTCAGGCGAGGAATTCGCCAAATCGAAATGTCTTGCCTGCCACGCAGTCGATCAGAAGAAGGTCGGGCCTTCCTTCAAGGAAATTTCGGCCGCGCACCGGGGCGACAAGGGTGCCGAAGCGCAACTCCCCGGCATGCTCAAGCGCGGCAAAGGCCACCCCAAGATCGAGGCCTCGGACGTCCAGTTGAAAGCGGTAATTCAGTACGTTCTCAAGCAGTAACCATCGCGTCCGAACACGGAGGATCCATGACTGCCCTGCAGAGACTTTTCGGATTGCTGGCTTTGTCCAGCGTGCTGCTCCCGCTTCCAGCCTATTCGCAGACCAAGCCTGCCGCATTTCCCAAGGGGTGCGTCGATTGTCATGGCTCGGAGCCCAAGTTCGCCGTTCGCGGCATCCGGACCCAATACCTGACCTCGGGTCACAGAACCATCGGTCATGCGTCCTACGCAAACAGCGAAGGTTGCCAGATGTGTCACACCAACGAGGGTTTCATCGAGTTCGTGAAGAAGGGCAAGGTCGATCCGAAAGCGATCGTGTCCAACCCCTCCGAGATCGGCTGCTTCACCTGCCACGCCCCGCACGACACGGGGAATTTCTCGCTGCGCAAGACCACCAAGGTTGCCCTGGCGAACGGCGTCGAGTTCGACAGGGGTAGGAGCAATCTCTGCGCCAACTGCCATCGAGCCCTGTTCCTTCCCAAAGACGAGGTGAAGGCGCGGGCTATCCCCTTCGATTTCTGGGGAGCCCATCACGGTCCGCAGGCGGACATGCTTTCCGGAACCAACGCTTACGAATTTCCCGGGAAGAAGTATTCCAAGTCCCCGCATGCTTTGTTACAGAAAGCCGATTGCGTCACCTGTCACATGACCCAACCCACGGGGCGCTACGCGCTATTGCCTGCGATCGGCGGCCACAGCTTCAGGATCGGAGGCGATGTCCACGAGCTGCCCAAGCTGAACAACGCCGGCTGCTTGAACTCCGGCTGTCACACCGAGATGAACCAGGCTGCGGGCAAGCACGTGTTTGCCCGGAACGCCGCGGCCGACTACGACGGCGACGGCAAGACCGAAACCATCCAGGAAGAAGTCCAGGGGATGATCGAGAGGATCATCAACAAGCAGGGCACGGGGCTGTTGCAGACGATGAAGGATCCGCTCTACGACGCCAAGGGAGCGTTCATCCGCAACAAGGTCCAGTACCCGGTCGAAGTCGTCGCGACGCTGTACAACTACAAGTTCGTGCTGGAGGACGGCAGCAAGGGCATCCACAACACCAAGTACGCGGTCCAGCTCCTGATGGATTCCATCAAGGCGATGGACAAGAACTTCGACGATTCCAAGAGACCGGAGTAGGAGGCGGCGGGG
>JBGPTG010000265.1:0-5107 GCA_041490545.1 Gammaproteobacteria bacterium | reverse complement strand
CCGCCTGCGGCGAACGGTATGTACAGGTAGATCGGCTTGGTCGGGTAATTCTGCGCCTGCGCGCCCGTCGCGACGAGTGCGGCCAGGACCAGCAATTTCCTGAAGTGCATGTCGGTTGCTCCTCTGTTTGATGAATCCCCGAAGGGGTTCTTCCTAATACCCCCTTGCGCTCGGGCTGTTCTTGATCAATCTCAAACAGCCTCTGTTCTCTTATTCGATGACGCCCAGCCGCCCGTTGTGTGAGCCCATGTACCAGTAGCGCCCTTGCGCGTCGATGACCGCCTTGCGGATGCCGACGTTTCGCGAAGGCAGCCGGATGACCTGGAACTGCTCGGTCTTCGGATCGAGCACCGCCACCGTATCGGTCTGGATTTCGTTTGCGAAAACCCTGCCGCCGCCGTCCACCGTCACCGCATAAGGACCGCCGTTCGGTCCCGCCGGCATTTCGTATTCCTTGATCACCTTCGCCGCAATGGGGTCGATGTGCGCGAGCTTGCCGTTGCCGTAGAGCGTCACCCACAGCGTGCCGTCGGGCGCGGCGGCGACGCGGCGCGGCTGCGAGTTCGGACCCATGTAGAGCTCCGAAATCTTTCCGGTCTTGGTGTTCAGAATTCCCATCAGGTCCGCGCTCATGCGGCAAACCCAGACGTTGCCCGCCTTGTCCAGGGCAAGCCCGTAAGGACCGCCCGACATGCGGTATTCCCTGATTTCGCCGGTGGTGCGGTCGAGCCGGCCGACAAAGCCGCGCTGGTTCGTAAACCACACTATTCCCGCGTCGTCGATCACCAGCGTATGCGGACTTCCGCCCGAGGGCGCCTTGTACTGTTTCACGGCGCCGGTCGCCGGGTCCAATTCGCCGATCGTGCCGTTGCCGTTGCCCGCGTACAAGACCTTGCCGCCCTTGTCGACCAGCAGCCCGTGCGGATTCGCGCCGGCAGGAAGATCCCACTCGTTGAATTTCTGCGTTTTCGTATCGAAGCGCGCGATGCGGTTCCCGTGCATCACCGTGACGTAGATGTTGCCATCGGGCCCCGGCGCCGGATCGCGCGCAAACTTGGGCGTCGGCACCGGCCATTCGCTGATCTTTCCTGCAATCGTCCTGGTCCCGGGGACAATGCCGTAGTTCGAGCCGCCGGCGAGCGTGCCGGTGCAATACAGGAGTATCGAGACAGCAAGAACAGCCGAGTTTCGCATCGGAATCACCGCTGAAAGGCGAATCGCGGAATGGCAAACCTGGGGCATTCTAGCAATCAAATTCGTGCGACGCACGCAATAGGTATGCGACTGCCAAAGGGACTGTTTCGGACTCAATTTAAGCGTCGCGGGCCAGTGCTACAATTCCTGCGTCATCGCTATTGGAGTACACGCATGCCATCGCTCACCCTCACTACCGCGGAACGGCGCCGCGTTGAAAGGCTCGCCCGCGACGCCAAGCGCACGCCCCGGGCCATGCTGCGCTTCGTCCTGCGGGACGGATTCGACTATTGCTGCTACGTGGTGAAGTCGGTCAACGAGGGGATCGCGTCGCTCGCCCGCGGGGAACGGACGTACTCCACGGACGAAGTTCTGAAGCACGCGCGCGGCACGACGGAAGAGCATGCCCGCTAATGGTTTGCGACGACTAGGAAAGCGTCAAATAGTCTGAAAACAGACGCTCAAAGGTACGAAATAGGTACGCGGTTTGATCCCGGCCGATTGGGTCAGTTTAATCGAGGACTTTCTCAAGAGCGGTTTGTAGTTCTTCGAGGTTCTCTCTAACCTGATCGCGCACTTCGCGGGCTATGTCTCGAAGGGCTTTCGTTGTAGCGCCGTCAAAAGTGGTCTGAGCTTCTACAAGTAGGATCTTGGCTTCTTCTATCTTAGAGTTCATGGCAGCCAGCATGGTGAGGAAGCCATCGCGAAAGTGGACACCCGCGGGGTCATTGAGGTCAAGACGTTCTACGGTGAATGCGCCAGCGTTCGAGTGTGCTTGTACTTCCCCTCGCATGTAGCGAAGGTGTTCGAACATTACGTGTTCGCAAGGATTCGGAATGAAAATACCGTCACGTTTCTTTTTTGGGTTGGGCCAGAAGCTCCGTTTTAGGCTATTGCAGCGATTGCACGCGTAGAAAAGGTTCAAGTACTCGGTTACTAAGTGCGGGAAATCTTTCTGCGGGCGATAGTGGTCTACGCCGAATGATTCGTATCCCTTCACGCGGTCCAACGCGCGGCAGTAGACACACTGCGCGGAAAATTCGATTTGTAGCTCTGGCTTGTACTGCCTATAGTTCGGGTAGACTGGAGGCGTGCGGGTTCGTGTGTGTTTGGTCTTCTGGTAGAGAAACGGATTACGCATTCTCTTGACGTGCGAGCCGGAGTCTATCGCGTAGGTTGGCGTTCGCTTTGGATATGTCGCGTAGTGAGGTCAACACCTGTTCCAAAGCCTCAAATTCTTGCGTGGTCACGGCGGGAAGAAGTTTTCGTACTCGTTCTGTTACGATCGCAAGTCGAGCGCTTTCTTCGTCGGAAAACTTGTCCTTCGCTACGTATTTCCTCGCTAAAAGCTGGACACGGTCTTCGGTCGCTTTGGTAAGCGGATCAACGTCAGGTTGTTCGCCTCTGTAAAGCGGTCGTTTGGGGTGGCGGGCGAGGCGGTCTGTATGCAATGGCGTTGACCATTCGGCTGTTCCCAGCTCTGCAAAGCGCGCGTGCGCCTCTAGGGGGAAATGTTCTGTCGATGTGGAGAAAAAGAATTCGGCAAAAGTCTCGCTTGCCGGTGACTCGTCGATCCACGTCGAGGAAAAGAATTCAGCGAAGAGTTTGCGTTCCGGGGACTCTTCAAGTAGGGGGGACATGGGCGCGTCTAGTAACACGCCAATTTTTCCAGATACTTCAGTATCGTCGAACGCTACGGTGTTGGTCATTTTGGTTTCCCGGGTCCGAGTAGTTTCTTTGCTTTGTCGCCCAAACACCAGTTGAATAGAGCGAAGTTAGTCTTATTGAATTCCGTAACGCGGGCGCCTACTGCTGCGGCTTCGACGTTCTCGGAGTAGTAGTCAAAGTCGAGCGTGTACTTGGGATCTTCTGTGTTTTTAGGGTCCTCATCCTTTTTGACGCCGTGACGCATGGTGTATTTACCATTCTCCATGTCTCCGGTGACCATGCAGCCGAAAGATTGAGGGGCACCGAGTGGTACGGCCGAGAAAGCTGAGAGGAGTTCTGGTCGCACCCACCCAGTTGGTTCCCAAGTGTCCATAGGAATGGTGTTGATGTAGCGCAGTCCGACGCGAGTAAAAAAGTCGGCGTCTATCATGTCACGTGCACTATCGATCACTTTGTTAAGTCTTTCAAAGAATTCCTCAAAATCGACATATTTTGATGTTTCAAGCGCTATAGCAAAGCTCTTGACGGATACCGTCCAGTGTTTGTCTTTTGAGCGAAAGAGGTATCGATGTTCTCGTGCGACTTGGTCGTCGCCCATCTGGTCTACGAATTGCGTATCGTAGAAAGGGTACAGTTTGCGGATTTTGGATTGGAACTTCCCGGGCGGCATTGCTTCCAGCTCGAGCAAAGCTGGAAATCTTAGTTCGCAGACGGCAGTCTTGATGAAGTTATTGGCGTAGCGAACCGCGTCCACCTTGGGCGGGTGTAGGAACGCCTTCGACTTGTCCATTTGTAGCTAAAACGGGCCGGCACACAGCATAGCTCGACAGTCTAGCAAACAAAGCGGCGGGACGTTTCCTGCCCAGGGCGCGCAGGAAACTGCGGAGATGGTGCGCCGGTATTGCCGCAGTACGTCACGCGGTTCTCGCCGCTTCGTGCCATGGAGCGTGAGGGTATTACGAATTCGCTACGTTCTGCACAAGCACAAGCAATAGCGAGCGGAGCTTCGTAAGTACCTGAGAAATCTGGCGCGCCCGGCGCGAATCGAACGCGCGACCTATGGCTTCGGAGGCCATCACTCTATCCCCTGAGCTACGGGCGCGGGGTGGGCGGATTATACAGCCGGTCGTCTAATCGATCTTTATCCCCAGTTCCCTTATGATCTTCGTCCAGTGCGCAACGTCGTCGCGGATGATCTTTCCGATCTGCTCGGGCGTACTCGTCTGCGGCTCGAAGCTCGCGGCGAGCATGCGCTCGCGCACCGTCGGGTCCGCGACGGCCGCGGCGAACTCGCGGTTGAGAAGCGCGATCACCTCGGACGGCGTCGCGGCCGGAGCGAGGATCGCGTACCACTGATCGACGTCGATGCCGCGGTACCCGGATTCGGCGACGCTGGGCACGTCGGGCGCGAGCTGATAGCGCCGCGGCGACACCAGGGCGATCGCACGCAGCTTGCCGGTCTTCACGTGCGGCATGGTGTTGGCCACGGTGTTGATGCCGATCGGCACCTGCCCGCCGAGCAGGTCGGCGAGTGCCGGTCCGCAGCCCTTGTACGGAATGTGCACCATGTCGATTTTCGCCGCGCGCTTGAGCATCTCGCCGCCCAGATGCTGCGGCGTGCCGTTGCCGCAGGAGGAGAAGCTCAGTTTTCCCGGCCGGGATTTCGCCAGCGCGATCAACTCCCTGAGATTCTGCGCCGGCACGGAGGGATGCACCGCGATCATGCTTGGAACCGTGGCGAGCATCACGACGGGCGCGAAATCCCGGATCGGATCGAAAGGCAGTTTGCTGAACAGCCCGGCATTCATGGCGAAGCTGCTGTTGATGATCAGGAGCGTGTAGCCGTCGGCGGCCGACTTGGCGACGAACTCCGCTGCGATGTTGCCGCTCGCGCCGGGACGGTTCTCCACGACCACCGTCTGGCCGACGCGGCTGCCGAGTTCCTGGCCGAGCAGGCGCGCCAACGCGTCGGTGCCGCCGCCAGGCGGAAACGTCACAATCAGGTGGATCGGCCTGGCCGGGTAGGCGTGAGGATTCTGCGCATACGCAGGCGGCGACGGGCAAAGGACGAGCACGATCGCAGCGCAGCGGACCGCGGCGAAAGCGCTCATCGCGGATCGGCAGCCGCCGCCTGCGGCAGGAAATGCGCGTCGATCAGGCGCATCGCCTCACCGACCGAGGTGGCGATGCTGAGCGAGCGCTCGACGCTCGGCCGCAGCACGCCGTAGGCGCGGAAGCGCTCGAT
>JBGPTG010000264.1:0-5121 GCA_041490545.1 Gammaproteobacteria bacterium | reverse complement strand
GCCGACATGGCAACCTACACGTTCAACAAGCACGTGATCAAGCACCATTTCTGTTCAAACTGCGGTTGCGCGCCGTTCGGGTTCGGCACGAGCCCCTCGGGCGCCGCGACGGCGGCGGTGAACGTGCGCTGTCTCGAAGGGGTCGATGTCGCGGTGCTGAAGCGCGTGCCGTACGACGGGCGCAGCCGCTAGAACGCAGCGTGGGCGCCGAGCAGCCAACCGAGAGGTCCGTGGGCACGCTGGCGCTGGGGTCGTGGATCGTCCTGGTCACGGCCCTGCTTCCCGGGCTCGTCGCGGATCCGACCGAGTTTGTTTTCTATCACTGGCTGATATTCGCCAGCGCGCTGCTGGGCCTGGCCGGCGGCGTTCTCTGGGCCCGCTCGCACCGGAGATGGAGGTCGGTCGTTGCGGCTGCGGCCGGTCTTTATCTGCTCGTCGTCCTGGTGCGCTTCATGGCGGTGTCGGTGTGGTGGCAGCTCGATTACGGTTCCTTCCTCGAGGCACTGAGCTTCGCGCTGTGGTTCAAGTGGCGGCTGCTCGCGCACCATTTCGTCCAAGGGCATCCCCTCGAAGGGATCGGGATCACTTACTACGAAGCGCTGATGCCGGCGCTGCAGCTCATCGTGCTGCTGGGGTTGACGGCGACTCACCACCGCGCGCGTCCGCGCTGACGGCGCCGGGCCGCGCCCCGGTCATTCCAGCTTCAGGTTCGTGCTCTTCACGAGCTTGCGCCACTTCTCGATGTCGGCGAGAAAGAACCTGCGGAAATTCTCCTGGTTGTCCTCGAACAGCGACGCTCCGGCCTTGGCGAGCCGGTCGCGCGTTTCGGACTCCTTGAGCACGGCCTCGACGTCGCGCCCGATGCGCGCCCCGAGCTCCGGGGAAATACCCGCGGGCGCGAAGAAGCCCTGCCACAGCGTCGCCTCGTACTGCGGCAGACCCTGCTCGGCGATCGTGGGAATGTCGGGCGCGCCCGGGTAGCGCTGCCTGCTGGTCACGCCCAGCGCGCGCCCCCTGCCGGATCTTGCCAGCGGCAGGCCCACCGGCATGCCGGCGAAGTAGTAGGAGACCCGGCCCGGAATGACGTCCTGCACCGCCGGCGCGCCGCCTTTGTAGGGCACGTGGATCGCCTGGATGCCCGCCATCAGGTTGAAGAGCTCGCCGCACAGGTGGTCGGAATTGCCCACGCCTGAAGAGGCGAAGGTGAGTTTCCCCGGCTCGGCCCGCGCGCGGGCGATCAGCTCCTGCACGTTCTTCGCCGGGAAATCCGCGCCGACGATGAGGATGTGCGGGGTCGCGGCGACCGGCGCGAGCGGCACCAGGTCGCGCTCGGCGCTGTACGGAAGGTTGGGAATCGCCGCGGCGCTGATCGCCAGGCCGTTCTGCGCGAACAGCAGCGTGTAGCCGTCGCCCGGGGATTTCGCCGCCGCGTCGGCGGCGACGTTGCCCGCCGCGCCGCCGCGGTTCTCGACGATTACCGACTGCTTCCAGTGCGCGGCGAGGCGGTCGGCCATGACGCGGCCGACGATGTCCGTCGAACTGCCCGCGGCGTAGCCGACGAGCACCTTCACCGGCTTCACCGGGTACTGCTGTGCGTATGCGCTGCAGGAAACGCCGAGGGCGAGGGCGGCGAGAGCCAGGCGCGGGCGATTCATGGGCTTTCCTTTCAGAGGTGGGCGAAGAGTTTCTTGCCGGCAAAGGGCATCTTCGCGGTGAGAATCTCGCCGTTGAGCGAATCGGTGATGTACAGCGTCCTGCGGCCGGGCCCGCCGAACGCGATGTTGGTCATGAGGCGATGCTGCCTGCCGGCGTGCACCAGGTGCGTCGGCAGGCAGTTCGAGTCGAAGCGCCAGATGCCCACGCCGAGGTGGCACACGGCGAGCCCGTCCTCCTCGTCCATCTCGATACCGTCCGGCCCGGCGTGGCCGCCGGAGAGCTGGATGGCGACGCCGGTCTTGGAAAGCGAGCCGCCCGCCATCAGCGGCAGCCGCCAGATCTGCTGCGAGCGCGTGATGGCGACATAGACCTGCGTGTTCTTCGTGTTCATCGTGATGCCGTTGGGCGAGGGCGCGTTATCCACCAGCCGCTGCAGCTCCCCGCCGGCGCGCAGCCGGTAAACGCGGCCGCTCGGGTCGGCAATGCCGCTCTGGCCCTGGTCGGTGAAGTAGAGGTCGCCGTTGTCGGCGAAATGCAGATCGTTGAGCCCCTTGAAGCCTTCGCTGAATGCGGTCTCGAGCAGCGGTTCTATCCTTCCGGACCGCGGGTCGAGCAGCATCAGGCCGCGCTTGTAGTCGGCGATGAAGATGCGGCCGTCGCGGTGGATCTTCAGGCCGTTCGGCCAGCCGTCGTACTGAACCACCAGGTCCCAGCGGCCCTTCGGGTCGATGCGGAAAATGCGTCCGAAGGGAATATCGACGCAGTAGAGATTGCCTTTACGGTCGAACGAAGGTCCTTCGAGGAAGCTGTCGAGCTGCGCGCCCTGGCGATTCGGATCTGACCACGCGGTGCGGCGCTTGTTGCGGTACTTCGCGGGCATCGAGGTGAAGCGGCGCACCTCGATCGGCTTGACCTTCTGGAACGGATTGAACATGCGACTCCTCGGGCGTCCAACGAAACTACGCCTTCCTGCCGAATTTTCCGGTGAGCCTCGCCCTGGCGATGGCGTGGCCGTTCACCATGTAGCCGGCGAGAGAGGCGCTCGCCCCGCTGGTGTCGAGGCGGTCGGTTTTCAGGGCGTAAAGCGTGAAGTTGTAGCGATGCGGCTTGTCGCCGGCGGGCGGGCAGGGGCCGCCCCAGCCGGGGCCGCCGAAATCGGTGTCGATCTGCGTGCAGCCTGCCGGAAGATTCGAACCGTCCGCCTTGCCGGCGTCCTTTGCGAGTGCGCTTGTGCCGGCCGGGATGTTCACCACCAGCCAGTGCCACCAGCCGGCACCGCCGGTCGGCGCATCCGGATCGTGGACGAGGAGCGCAAAGCTCTTCGTTTCGGCCGGAGCGCCCGACCATTTGAACGCAGGCGAGAGGTTGCGGCCCGAACAGCCGAAGCCGTTGAAGACGTGCTCGATGCCGATCGTGCCGTTCGGACGGAGGTCGGGGCTGGTCAGCGTGAACCGAGCGCGTGCCGCGCTCTTCCTGTGGGCTTTGCGTGCCATGGTGTCTCCGGCGCAATTGCGGAAGGCGTCATTTTATCGAAGCAGGCATCGGGCCGCACTTCTTTATAATGCGGCCTCGCTATCTCTCACTGGATCCCCGGAGGACACATGCCGCGACTGACGTTGAAGCAGGCCAACACCATCACCGAAAAAGCGCTGGAGAAGGCGCGAGCCATGAAGATCAAGCCGCTCGCAGTGGTCGTGCTCGACGACGCCGGCCACGTCAAGGCGGCGCAGCGCGAGGACGGCGCGAGCATGTTCCGTTTCGATGTCGCGCTGGGAAAGGCCTGGGCGTCGGTCGCAATGGGCGCGTCCAGCCGCGCGCTTCTCAAGCGGGCCAAGGACAATCCCAACTTCTTCATCACGCTCGCCGCGACGGCAAAGGGCAAGTTCCTGCCGCAGACCGGCAGCGTGCTCATCCGCAACGACAAGGGCGAGATTCTCGGCGCAGCCGGCGCGAGCGGCGGGACCGGGGAGGAGGACGAGGAAGCCTGCATCGCGGGGATTCAGGCCGCGGGACTCACCGCAGATGCGGCGGGCTAGGCGCGCCGGGACCGGTCAGGTCTCCCGCTTCGGCCTGGACCTCCGGTCGCGAAGGATCTCGCGCGCGAGCAGCACGCCGCCCAGGGCGAGGCCGGCGATATCGGTGAAGATCGCGCCGCCGAAGGCGTCCGCCGGAATCAGCAGCAGCACCCCGGCGACGATGAACAGCGCCCGAAGCTGGACCGGGATGGGCGCGGAGTAGTAGCCGACCACGCCGATCGTCCCCATCCAGATACCGAGTCCCGCAGTGAAGGCAGACCATGCGATCGTGAGCGGGTCGCCGTGCATCAGCAGGCTGGGGGAGAACACGAACAGGAACGGCACGATATAGGCGCTCCAGCCGATGCGCGCCGCGGTCCAGCCGGTGCGGTTGGGATCGGCGCCGCCGATATTCGCCGCGGCAAAGGCCGCCAGCGCCACCGGCGGCGTCACCATCGACATGATGCCGAAGTACAGCACGAACATGTGCGCCGCCATCGGCTCGATGCCGGCCTTCACCAGTGCCGGCGCGGTCAGCGTCGCCATGATGATATAGACGCCCACCGTCGGCATGCCCATGCCGAGCAGGATGCCCAGCGCGGCGGTCATGACAAGCAGCAGGACCACGTTCTGTTGCGTGATGGTGAGCAGCTGCAGCGTGAGCCCGAACGCCAGCCCGGTGATGTTCAGGATGCCGATGAACATGCCGGCGACGGCGCAGATCATGATGAGATCGACCACCGCGCCGCCGGTGGAGATCGCCGCGCGCAGCACCTCCGGAATCGAATACCGGTGGCCCTTGAAGCCGAACACCAGCGCGCAGAAGACAAGTACCGCGGTGGCGAGCAGCGCGCAATACTCGGCGCGCAGGCCCCACCCGAGCAGGGCGCCGATCAGCACGGCGAAGGGAATCGGAAAATACCAGCCCGCGCGCAGCACGTCGCGCGTGCGCGGCAGGCGTTCCGCCGCCTCGCCCAGTATGCCGCGCTTGGCCGCCTCCAGGTCCACCTGGAAGAACAGCGCCAGATAGTAGAGCACTGCCGGGATGGTGGCGGCAATGCACACCGACGCGTAGGACACCTGCAGAACCTCGGCCATCAGAAACGCCGCAGCGCCCATCACCGGCGGCATCAATTGTCCGCCGGTCGAACCGACCGCTTCGACCGCCGCGGCCACCGTCGCCGGGAAACCGGCGCGCTTCATGAGCGGGATCGTCACCACGCCGACCGCGGAGACGTTCGCGACCGCGCTGCCCGAAATCATGCCGAAGAATGCCGAGCCGACGACCGCGATTTTTGCGGAACCACCGCGATAGCGGCCCATCCAGGCGCGCGCCAGCTCGGTGAAGAATTCGGAGCCGCCGCATCGCGACAGGATCTGGCCCATCAGGATGAAGGGGATCACCACGGTGATGCCGATGTTGACCGGCGCGCCGAGGAGCGCGTTTGTG
>JBGPTG010000263.1:0-5122 GCA_041490545.1 Gammaproteobacteria bacterium | reverse complement strand
CGGGACATGAACAAGCGAGTGCGCGCGATCCCTTCGATCGTCGATCTGGATGCGCGGTTTCGCATCATGGATACGTTTCCCGACTACGCGCAGGTGATCTGCCTGCCGCAGCCGCCGATCGAATCGCTGGGCCCGCCGGCGGTTGCGAACGAACTGGCGAGAATCGGCAACGACGGCATGGCCGAGCTGGTCGCTAAGTATCCGGATCGCTTTCCTGCATTCATCGCGGCGCTGCCGATGAACGACCCCGAGGGCCTGCTCAGGGAGGCCGAGCGTGCGATCGGGAAATTGGGCGCGGTCGGGGTCCAGGTCTTCTCGAACGTGAACGGCGCACCGCTTACCGCGCCGGCGACGCTGCCGCTGTTCGATCTGATGGCAAAGCTCGATCTGCCCATCTGGCTGCACCCTGCGCGGGGTGCCGACCGCCCGGACTACACGACGGAGAAGAAAAGCCACTACGAGATCTGGTGGACCTTCGGCTGGCCGTACGAAACCAGCGTGGCGATGGCGCACATGGTCTTTGCCGGTTTGTTCGACAAGCATCCGAATCTGAAGGTCATCGCGCATCATCTTGGAGCGATGATCCCGTTCTTCGAAGGCCGCGTGGGACCGGGCTGGGACCAGCTCGGCACCCGCACCTCCGACGAGGACTACAGTGCGCTATTGAAGAAACTCAAGAAGCGCCCGCTGGATTATTTCCACATGTTCTACGCGGATACGGCGGTATTCGGCTCGATGGCGGCGACCGAATGCGGGCTCAAATTTTTCGGCGCGGATCGGGTGCTGTTTGCCTCCGACGCACCGTTCGATCCGGAGAAGGGCTCGGCGTACATCCGCTGGACCATCGACATCATGGACAGGCTCGATATCACGCAGGCGGAGCGCTCGGCGATCTATGAAGGCAACGCGCGGCGGCTGCTGAAGCTGCCGGTGAGCGGGGCGCGTAAGGCAAAGGCCGTCGCAAGCGCTGGCTGATTGCGTTTACAGCGACTCGCGGCCGGGTTCCGGTCGGTCAGGCACATTGACGGCGAGACCCCCGGATTCCAGGGGTTTCGCCTCCCCGAGACTAAGAGCGTCTAATCGATCACCGCGAACGCCTGGATTTCAACCAGTTGTTCTGGCTCGCCCAGTTCCAGCACAGCGAGGTTGGTTGTGGTGGGCTTGTAGTTGTAGGGTTTGAAGTACTCGTTGACGACAAAGCTCGCCTTGCCGATGTCGCCCATGCGCGGCCGTGCGCGGAAGATGAACAGGTGCACGACGTCCTTCATCGAGCCACCGGCGGCCTCTACGGTCTGCTTGATGCCGTCCATGGCCTGTCGGACCTGCTGCTCCAGATCATTGACCATGTATTTCTGCAGCTGATCGCGCTTGTGGGGATGGTCATGGTAGACCGGCAGCGCTGTCCCGCCCGCGAGCCAGAGGATCTTGCCGCTCTTGATCTTGATGGCAGGTACGAACGGCATGAACACCGTTTTGTCGTAGTTGGGATGGTGGATGATCTCCAGGTGCTTGCTCGGGGTCGTATCGACAGGTTTGCTCTGCGCCATGGCCGCAGGGCTGAGCATCGCTGCGGTGGCACCGAGCGCGGCAAGCGTCATGGCGGAGCGGATTAGTTTCGACGTCTTCATTGTTTGGTTCTCCTGTAAGTAAGTAGTGGCTGGTCATCCAGCAGGATGATCTTACCGGAACGATGCGATGCAACGGACAGGCAGCTGTCCGCTGAGATGACAGCGCGGCGATTCGCGAAATCGGTGGTGGAGGCAGCGGCCCTCGGGGCTTCATCGCGCGTCCGGCTGAGCGCCGCGGCGTTCAGTACAATGTCACTTGTCGTCGAATTGGTGCGCTCGCACGTTAACCGATGGTTATCGAGAACAGGAGACCCTCACCATGAAGCGTTTTCTATGTGCTTTAGCCGCGATGGTGGCCGTAGTCGCCACTCCCGCGATTGCCGCAGATGTCGGCGTATCCGTCCAGGTCGGCGAGCCCGGCTTCTACGGCCGCATCGACATCGGGAACTTCCCCCAGCCACAATTGATCTATCCGCAGCCGGTCGTGATCCAGCCTGCGCCGGTGGGCGTGGTGCGCCAGCCGATCTACCTGCGCGTACGACCGGGCCACGAGAAGAACTGGCGCGAGCATTGCAGGAAATACAACGCCTGTGGCCAGCCGGTCTACTTCGTGCACGATCGGTGGTACAAAGATGAGTACGCGCCGCGCTACCGTGAGAGCCAGCGCGGCGGGCGCCATGGTGATGATCGCGGCAAGGGGCGCGGCGAGGAGCACGGAAAGGGCAGGGGCCGCAGGGACGATTGAAGGCCGCGCGCCGCCCGCGGCTGGTCGACAGGCAGAGACGCTACTCGTGCAACTGCTTGTACTTCTCCAGCAGTTCCTCCGGAGTTTCCTTGAAATCCGGGTTCTCGAAGATGCAGGTCGAGGGGCAGACCAGTTTGCATTGAGGCTCGTCTTCCGCGCCGACGCACTCGGTGCAGCGCAAGGCATCGATGACGTAGGGCGTTCCCTTGGTGATCGCTTCGTTGGGGCAGACGGGCACGCAGGCGTCGCACTCGGTGCAGTCCTGGTTGATCAGCAGAGCCATGCTATCTCCTCGTAAAGTTTGACTCAGGCGGCGGCGCGCTCGCCGAGTGCGCGCAGCTTCTCGTGCCGGAACGCGCCCCACAGCGCGGCACCGATGGCGCCGGCGAAAATCGAGTCGGGGTTGCTGACCGCCACCAGGTCTTTCATCTTCTCGTTCACCAGTTCCTCCTGCAGCGCTGCGAGCAGGCCCGAGTCGAGCGCGAGACCGCCGGTGAGCAGCACCGTTCCGCCGGTGATCCCGGTCACCTTTAGCAGTTTCGCCAGTCGCGAGGCCATCGAGAGGTGGATGCCTTTCAGGATATCGCAGGTGGCGATGCCGCGCGAGACCATGTTGATGACGTCGGTCTCGGCAAGGACAGCGCAGATGGAGCTGACTTTCTCCGGCGTTTTGGAAGTCTGCGACATCGGGCCGATTTCCTCGATCGCGACGCCCAGGTAGCGCGCGATGTTCTCGAGGAACTGCCCGGAGCCCGAGGCGCACTGGCTGGTCATCTTGTAGGACAGCACCTTGCCGCGCGCATCGACGTAGATGGCGCGGCCGTTCAACGCGCCGATGTCCACCACCGCGCGCGCGTCCGGATTGAGGAACACGCCGCCGCGGGCGTGCGTGGTCATCGAGTAGAAGTGTCCGGTGGCGAACTTGACGTTCTCGCCTTCGCCGGTGGTGGCGACGTAGGCGACGTCGCCGGGCTTGAGCCGGGCCTCCTCCAGCACTTCGTCGTGCACCGAGCGAGCGAGCGTCATCGGGTCGCGGCGGCGAATGCGCTCGACGCGCTTGGCGAGCCACTCGACCTTGGCGCCGTCGTTGCGGAACAGCGCGGCCTTTACCGCGCCCGAGCCGATGTCGATGCCGATCGTATTGATCATGGTCAGGCCCTCGCTTCCACGGTTTTCCCTTCCTCGACCACCGCGCGCCAGGCGAAGGTCGCGCCGCCGAGAGCGCCGGTGTAGATCGAGTCGGGATCGATGTTGAGCGTCATCTCGCCGTAATTTTCGCGCACCAGATCCTTCAGCGCCTTGACCGCGGCCTCGTTCTTCGCCACGCCGCCGGTGAAGGTGAATTCGTTGCGGATGCCGCCCGAACGCGCGAGGATCGACATCGCGCGCAGGATGATGGCGCGGTGCAGGCCGGCCATGATGTCCTCGCGCTTGTCGCCGAGCGACAGGCGGTCTCTCAGTTCGGCCCCCGCGAACACGGTGCAGGTCGAGTTGATCTTGATGGTCTTGGTGGATTTCATCGCCATCGGCCCGAGCTCGTGCAGCCCCATGTTCATCTCGTCGGCGATGTAGCCCAGATACCGCCCGCAGCCGGCGGCGCAGCGGTCGTTCATCTGGAACGACTCGACGATGCCGGCCTGGTCCACCTGGATCGCCTTGGTGTCCTGGCCGCCGATGTCGAGCACGGTGGCGGTGCCCGGGTACATCACGTGCGCGCCCAGGCCGTGGCAGAGGATCTCGGAGCGGACGTGCTCCTTGGAAAAGGGCAGGCGCGCGCGGCCGTAGCCGGTGCCGACCACGTAGGTCTCTTCCATGGGCATGTCGAGCACGCCCTGGATCGGCGCGCGGATTGCGTGATCCCGCTGCGCGATGCCGGGCAGCACGCCGAAGGTGCGCTCGAGCCCGCGCAGCATCGGGCCGTAGGTATCCTCATAGACGCGGTTCTCGACCTCGATGATCGAGCGGTCGAAGAGGTTGAGCAGCATGTCGTAGCGCACGCCGGTTTCCTTGGCCACCTGCTCGCCGAGCGCGAGGTAGCGGCTGCCGGCGATGTCGCGGAAGAAATCGGACTTGCGCTTGGCGCCTGGCGCGAACAGCCCGGGCGACTCCGCGCGCAGCCGCTTGAAGACTTCCTCGAGGGCACTGCCCACGCCCTTGGCGGCGTCGCCGAAGTGCGCGCTGTCGAGGCTCTTGCGGCACGTGGCTTCGAGATCGGCGAGCTGCTCGATGAACTGCTCCAGCCGGAAATCGCGCTCGAGCTGCTCGACGAAAACGCCCAGCTTGCCGTTCAGGGCGCCGGACTTGCCGAGCGCCTCGCGGAACAGGTGGAATCGCGCGTTGACCAACGCTTCCTGCTTCGCCATCTTCGCGGCGGTGTCGTAGTTGGAGCGCGAGTTGGTGATGCCGCGCCCGAGCACGTTGCGGTTCTCGTCGATCACCACCGCCTTGGTGGTGGTGGAGCCCAGGTCGATGCCGATGAAGGTCTTCATGTCAGTGCACCGACGCGATCGGGATGACCCGCGGCGTCGACCCCGTTGCGGCGAGGCCCGCTGTCCGCTTTTGCTTGATCATCTGGAAGTAGGACTCCAGCCGGTTGCGGATGTTGGCCGCCGAGAAATAGCGCGGGTCCACCAGGTCGGACTCGATGAACGCCGCCGGCTTGCCGGTGCGCCTCTCCACTTCGCGCAGGATCAGCAGCTGCCCGGCGGAGAAGCTGTTGCAGCTCTTGATCGAGTTGATCAAGAGGCCGTCCGCCTGATACTCCTCGATGTACTTGCAGATCATGTCGATGCGCTGCGGGAAGTTGAGG
>JBGPTG010000262.1:0-5138 GCA_041490545.1 Gammaproteobacteria bacterium | reverse complement strand
CCTTCTATGCGCGCTATTGCGCCGGCAGGAATCTCGCGAGCACGTTCTGCCGCGACTTCGAATGGTGGATCCTCGGGGCGGCGGCGCTCGTCGTCGCGATCTTCGCTGCGTGGGGCGTGAGCCGGCTGCTGCGCAGCAGGAGCGCGTGGCGGTACCGACGCGACCTCGCCCGGGTGGCCGATGAGAAGACCATGAGGCAGCACGTCTGGTCGGGTTACGATTCGCCCGAGTCCACGCCTTCCTCGGAACGACGCGCCAGCCGCAAGCCATGAATGAATTCGCTGTATTCGAAAAAGGGGAGACCGTCATGAAACGAACTCTGTCGTTGCTGCTGTGGTTCCTGGCGCTGCCGCTCGCGGCACAGGAGAAGGACGCCGGACCGCCGCTGCCGTTCAAGGTGGTGGAGAATTTCCTGAAACTTCCCGACGGCGTATACATGGCCGAAGTGGTCGGCGTGAGCGTCGACTCCAGGGGGCGCGTCGTCGTCGCCAACCGCGGCAAGCTGCCGCTGATGGAATTCAACCCGGACGGCAGCTACGTGCGCTCCTTCGGCGACGGCCTGCCCTTCGAAGGCCCGCACAGCGTGCGCCACGACGCCCAGGACAACCTCTGGTACATCGACGCGGGCACCAACCTGGTGGTCAAGTTCGACGCGGAGAAACGCATTCAGATGGTGCTCGGACGCCGTCCCGAGCCCTGGACCTGGCTCACGCACGTGATCGAGCGCGCGGTGCCGGCGCCGCAGTTCTTCTACCAGCCGACCGACGTCACCTGGGGCGCCGACGGCAGCATCTTCGTCGCCGACGGCTACGGCAATTCGCGCGTGGCGAAGTTCAACCGTGAGGGAGTGCTGGTGAAACACTGGGGCGAGCGCGGCACCGGGCCGGGCAATTTCAACACGCCGCACAGCATCGTCATCGACGCGAAGGGCATTCTCTACGTCGCCGACCGCCAGAACGGTCGCATCCAGACTTTCGACACCGAAGGCAACTTCAAACAGGAATGGCGCCTCGGCGGCAATCCGTGGTCGATCTGCATCACGCCGGGTGCGCGGCAGGTGCTCTTCGTCGGCAGCGTCGGCCGTGTCTACAAGCTCGACCTGAACGGCAAGGTGCTCGGTTCGATGGGCCGGTTCGGGCGCGTCCCGGGAACGTTCGACTGGGTGCACGCGGTTGCGTGCCCGGACGAGCGCACGCTGTACGCGGCGCAGGAACTGAGCTGGCGCCTCGACAAGATAATCCTCGAGCCCCGCTGAGGATGGTGGTCTTCAGGATCGTCGTCGTGTGGATGCTGCTCCTCGTGGTCGCGGTGGCGAACGGCGCGGCGCGCGAGTTCCTGCTCGTGCCGCGCCTGGGGGCGCAGACCGGACATGTCGTGAGCACGGTGATCCTGTGCGCCGCGATCCTCGCGGTCGCGCTCCTCACCATCCGCTGGATTGCGCCGCGCGGCCGCCGTGGGGCCCTGTGGATCGGCGGCATCTGGCTCGCGCTCACGCTCGGCTTCGAGTTCCTCGCCGGGCACTATGTTTTCGGCAATTCCTGGGAGAAACTCTTCACCGACTACAACCTTCTGCGCGGCCGCGTGTGGATCCTGGTGCTGATCGCGACGCTGTTCGCGCCGGCCTGGGCTTACGGCTGGAAGCGCTCGGCGAGATGAGGAGTCGAACATGAGCGGCGTGCCGCAGGTTCGAAGAGCAGACAAGGTGATGGCGGAGGAGCGTGCGCGCGAGACGCTGGAGCGCGGTTTTTGCGGCAGGCTCGCGACCGTCGGCGAGGACGGCTGGCCTTACTGCGTGCCGCTTCTCTACGTGTGCCTCGACGGCGAGGTGTGGGTGCACAACACGCGCGCCGCTGGCCACCTTCGCGCCAACGTCGATCACGAAGCGCGAGTGTGCTTCGAGGTCGACGAGGCCGGTGAAGTTTTTCCCTACGGCCGCTTCGAATGCGACTCGACCGTCGAGTACCGCAGCGTCATCGTTTTTGGCAGGATACGCGTGGTCGAGGACCTAGCCGCGAAGCGCCGCTTCTGTGACGCGCTCATGGCCAAGTACGCGAAGAAGGACTGGGAACGCCCGAAGGGGTTCTATCCGCGCATCGACCAGATCAGCGTCTACGCGATCGCGATCGAGCGTCTGAGCGGCAAGGAGACGCCGCTTCCGGCGGACTCCGAGCGATGGCCGGCGGCGGATCACACCAAGACGCCGAACGCGCGGCCCTGACCCCGCGCGAGGGCGGATTCAGCGCGCGCCGGAGGTTTCCCGCAAGTACACCGGCAGGTCGGTCGTCGGCGGCGTCGCCGGCACCTGATAGAAAAGGTCGGCCGCGAAGCCGCGGTGGTAGCTCGTGTGGTTGACGACGTGCAGCAGGATCTCGCCGCGCGTCATCGCGCCTTTGTTGCCGCCGATCAGCGTGAACTCTATCCTTTCGTCGAGCGCCGCGTCCGAAACCCGGTCGCTCCAGGCGACGTACCAGTCGTCGATCGCCTGCTGCTTTTTCCAAAGTTCCCCGAGCGGCGGATGCTCCTTGGTGTTGCGCGCGCTGAAGCCGTGGTCGCGACCCTCGAGGTGCGCCTGCCAAATGAGGTCGATGACGTAGTTGTGGTTGAGCGTGTGCACCATGTTGCGGAAGAGGCTCTTGCGCTCCTTCTCCGCCTCGCCCGGGGGGAGTGCGGCAACGGCGTCGAACATCACCCGGTTCGCCCACTGGTTGTAGCGCGCGAGCATGCGCGCGGTTTTCGCGGTCAGCATTTTCAGTCCTTCACTTCGGCAACACGGACGCTACTCTACACCGTAATATCGCACTCTCGCGCGGTTCGGAACGCCTTGAAATTTGTCCGCACATGCAAGTTCAGCTACGAGATCATCGATCCGGTGCTCGTGATCGACGAGGGCGAGAAATGGAACCGGGTGTTCTCCAGCCTGCTTCTGGGCGGCAGGCCGGTGCAGGCCGATGATTGAGCCCGGCGCCGGCTCGGCGCGCGTGCCCGAGTCGGCGCTGCCCCCGGCGGTGGCGAGGCTGCGGCACGAACTCGCTCGCCGCAACATCGAGTGCGTGTATTTTCCAGACGGCGCCGCGGCGCTCGCGTTTCTCCTCGATCACATTCCCGCCGGCGCGACGGTGATGAACGGCGGATCGACGACGCTCGAGCAGATCGGCTTCGTTCGCGCGCTGGAAGAGGGACGCTACGCCTGGCCGCGCCCGGGCATCAAGGCGATCGGCGACGCCGGGGAGCGCACCCGCGCCCGGCGGCGCGCGACGATCGCCGACACCTTCGTCGGCGGCATCAACGCGATCACCGCCGGCGGGGAGATCGTCAACGCCGACGGCGGCGGCAATCGTGTCGCCGCGTACGCCTTCGGCGCGGGCAGGGTGTTCCTCGTCGCCGGCGTCAACAAGATCGTTCCCGATCTCGCTAGCGCGTTCGAGCGGCTGCGCAACGAGGCCGCGGTCGGCGAATGCCGCAGCCTGGGCAAGCGCACGCCGTGCGCTCTCACGGGAAAATGCGACAACGAGGCCTGCCGCGGACCCGGGCGGCAGTGCGGCAAGCTGCTCGTTATCGAATACGAGAAGATCGCCGGGCGCATCTGCGTGGTCATGGTCGGGGAGACGCTGGGCTACTGAAGCGGGCGGTGCCGTTCTTGCAAGTGCCTGACGATGGGGAGATTTCCCCTGTAACACGTATCGTGTACCATGGATGGCTTTCCCGGAAAGCCCAAGGGCAGTCCATACGCGTTCATGCAAGGCAGCACATTCTCGTTGAAAGGTTTCGACTTCGTCCAGGCTGGTGGCGCAGTACTCGCGCACCGCGCCGCCCAGTTCGCGGCGATACTCGCGGCGCTGCTGCTGGTGTGCTGGAGCTTGGCGCAGGCGACCTGGAAGCTGTGGCAGCCGGCGGCACCGGCGGTCGAGCGCGCCAGCGTCGAGACGGGCGTCGACATACGCTCGCTCCTGTCCGCGCGTCCCTTTGGCAACGCGGCGGTCCAGCCCGCGAACGACACTGGCGGTCTCGCGCGCAGCAACCTGAACATCACCATCACCGGCGTGGCCTCGCGCAAGGTCGGCGGCTGCGCACTCGTCGTGGTCCAGGGACAGCCGGAGGCCGCGTACTGCGTGGGCGAGGAGCTAACCCCGGGCGTGCGCCTTGAGAGCGTTCAGGCCGATCGCATCGTGATCCTGCGCAACGGCGTGCGCGAGTGGGTGACGATGAAGGACGCCGAGGGCGTGCCCGGAACGATCGCAGCGCCGGTGCAGCCCATCGTGCGCTCGCTCCCCGACCGGCAGGTGGTCGACCGGCGTCAGCTGCAGCAGCAGATGGGGCGCCCGGAGTTCCTCAGCCAGGCGCTGATCGTTCCCAATCCCGGCGGAGGCTTCCTCGTGCGCGAGGTGCAGAGCGGCAGTCTCTACGAGAAGCTCGGCTTGCGCCCAGGGGACGTCATCCGCAGCGCCAACGGCCAAGTGTTGAACAGCATGGACGAGGTGATGCGCATGTACCAGCAGTTCGGCACCGCCGAGCGCATCACCGTCGACGTGCAGCGTCAGGGGCGCGCCGAGACGTTGTACTACGACATGCGCTGAATATGTCCGAGACCCGATGAAACCCTCCTCCGTTTCCCTGCGCCTCGCCGCCGGTATCGCCGCCGCGTGGCTTGCGGTCGTCCCGCAAGCCGGCCGCACGCAGGCGACCGATCCCGCGGGGGTGGCTGCGCCGCCCGGCACAGTCCGGCCGTTTCCGCCGGTGGGCCCCGGCGCAGGCCAATCGATTCCTCCAATGGGACCCGATGCAGCCCAGTCGCCCCCCCCGGGGGCGACCGGCGGCGCCGCGCAGCCGATTCCGTCGGTCGCATCGCGGGGCGGGGAAGTCGTGCTGAATTTCCAGGGTGCCGACCTGCAGCAGGTGGTGAAGGCCATCTCGCAGATGACCGGACGCAACCTGCTGATCGACCCGCGCGTGCGCGGGCAGTTCACGATTTTTTCGGCGCGGCCGATGCCGGTGTCGGCGGCGTACCAGGTATTCTTGTCTGCGCTCAAGGCGCAAGGGTTCACCGCGGTCGATGGACCGGGCGACGTGGTGCGCATCATCCCGGTCGCCGAAGCCAAGGCCTCGGCACCGGTCAGCGGTGAGGAGACACCGCGCGGCGG
>JBGPTG010000261.1:0-5143 GCA_041490545.1 Gammaproteobacteria bacterium | reverse complement strand
GTGACCAAGGACGGCGTATCGGTCGCCAAGGAAATCGAGCTGAAGGACAAGTTCGAGAACATGGGCGCGCAGATGGTCAAGGAAGTCGCCTCGAAGACTTCGGACGTTGCGGGTGACGGCACCACCACCGCGACCGTGCTGGCGCAATCGATCGTCAAGGAAGGCATGAAGTTCGTCGCAGCGGGCATGAACCCGATGGACCTGAAGCGGGGCATCGACAAGTCGGTCATCGCCGTGGTCGCGGAACTGAAGAGAATGTCCAAGGCCTGCACCAGCAGCAAGGAAATTGCCCAGGTCGGCGCCATTTCCGCCAATGCCGACAGCGAGATCGGCAAGCTCATCGCCGACGCGATGGAGAAGGTCGGCAAGGAAGGCGTGATCACGGTCGAAGACGGCAAGGGTCTGCAGAACGAGCTCGAGATCGTCGAAGGCATGCAGTTCGACCGGGGGTATCTATCGCCCTACTTCATCAACAATGCCGAAAAGCAGATGTCGATGCTCGACAACCCCTACGTGCTCCTGTGCGACAAGAAGATCTCCAACATCCGCGACCTGCTGCCGCTCCTCGAGCAGGTGGCAAAGGCCGGACGCCCGCTGCTCGTCATCGCCGAGGATCTCGAAGGCGAGGCGCTGGCTACGCTGGTGGTCAACAATCTTCGCGGCATCCTGAAAACCGCCGCGGTAAAGGCGCCGGGGTTCGGTGATCGCCGCAAGGCCATGCTCGAGGACATCGCCGTTCTCACCGGCGGACAGGTCATCGCAGAGGAAGTCGGGCTGGCCCTCGAGAAGGCGACGCTCAAGGAGCTTGGCCAGGCGAAGCGCATCGAAGTCGGGAAGGAAGAGACCACCCTCATCGACGGCGCGGGAGATACCAAAGCGATCGAGGCGCGGGTGAAGAGCATCCGTGCCCAGATCGAGGAAGCCACCAGCGACTACGACAAGGAAAAGCTGCAGGAACGAGTGGCCAAGCTCGCCGGCGGCGTCGCCCTGGTCAAGGTGGGTGCTGCAACCGAAATCGAGATGAAGGAGAAGAAGGCGCGCGTCGAAGACGCGCTGCACGCGACCCGCGCGGCGGTCGAGGAAGGCATCGTCCCCGGCGGCGGCGTAGCCTACATCCGCGCCCGCAGCGCGCTCGACACGATCAAGGGCGACAACCCCGACCAGGAGGCCGGCATCAAGATCGTGCGCCGCGCCCTGGAAGAGCCGCTGCGCCAGATCGTCGCCAACGCGGGCGAAGAGCCCTCGGTGGTGATGAACAAGGTCGCCCAGGGCAAGGGCAACTTCGGCTTCAACGCCCAGACCGAGGCCTACGGCGATCTCGTCGAGATGGGCGTCGTCGACCCGACCAAGGTCGCGCGCACGGCACTGCAGAACGCGGCTTCCGTTGCTGGCCTGTTGCTCACGACCGAAGCGATGGTGGCCGAGCTGGTGGAAGAGAAGGACTCTGCCAGTCCCGGCGGCGGCCATGGCATGGGCGGGATGGGTGGCATGGGCGGCATGGGCGGCATGGATATGTAATGCCTGCCGATTCGACAGGGCCGGGCAGTCGGGCGGCATAATCGCCCGATGCCCGGCCCTGAAGAGCGCCGATCATGCCCACTGACCTGAGTCTCGAACTTGGCAAACTTCTCGATCAATACGACGAAAAGCGCCGTGCCGTGGAGGACAGAAGGCGGCAGGTGAAGACAGATGAGGAATCTTTTCAAAAAACGTTTTCCGATCTCAGGACCAGGGTGGTGAGGCCGGTTTTCGAGGCGACCGGAGTCATCCTGAAAGAGCGGGGGCATGACTTCAGCATTTCCGAAGACGAGTACGCCAGCGAACCCGGTGGCAAGACCACCGAGGCAGCTATTTCCATCTGCGTCATGCCCGCGGGGATGGAAAAGTCCCCGCAGGGTGATGCCGAATTTCCGACGCTCTCTTTCGTCACCCGGCATTACAACAAGGCCGTATGCATTCGCAGCAGTAACGCGGTACCCCAATCGGATGGTCGCACCAGCCCGAGAGGGGATTACCAACTGGCCCAGATCGACAAGGACCTTGTCCAGGCCGAGCTCTTGAAGCTGATCGCCGGGATGGTCAACCGATAGCAGCCCCGGCTGGCGCATGCAATGAAGGATCGCGAGGACAAGCCGGCCGCAAGCGCTGCGCCGGGGAATCGGGGGAGCGAAAAGAAGCGCCTCACCCTGGCACTGCAGGGCGGCGGTTCTCACGGCGCGTTCACCTGGGGTGTCCTCGATCGCCTGCTGGAAGAGCCGTCGCTCGAAATCGAGGCGATCAGCGGCACGAGCGCCGGCGCGATGAACGCCGCAGTGCTTGCACACGGGCTGATGTCGGGCGGAGCGGCCGCGGCAAAGAAAGCCTTGCACGACTTCTGGCTCAGCGTGAGCAAGGCCGGCGAGTCGGTGTTCGATGCATCGCGTTTCTTCCGCGAGTGGCCGGCGGTGAAGAACCTTGCTTATATATGGAGCGACGCGCTGACGCATGTGTGGTCGCCCTACGACAATCCGCTGTACACCAACCCGCTGAGGGGCTTGGTGGCCGCCGCAATCGACTTCGAGCGTTTGCGCAGATGTGTAAAACCCCGGATATTCGTCTGCGCGACCAACGTCAGAACCAACGCGCGCAAGATCTTCACCGGTCCCGAATTGAGCGCGGACGCCCTGCTTGCATCAGCCTGCATCCCCACGGTATTTCAGGCCGTTGAAGTGGACGGCGAGTACTACTGGGACGGCGGCTACATGGGTAATCCGGTGCTCGAGCCGCTGCTCGATTTTTGCCAGGATATTCTCATCGTCGAAGTCAACGCGCTGCAGCGCGAGGAGATTCCGAAAAGGGCGGATGACATCGTCAACCGGTTGAACGAAATTACCTTCAACTCGGCGTTGGTGCAGGAGATCCGCACCATCAACACGATGAACAAGCTGCTTGCGGCCGGAAAGCTGGTGAATACCGCCTACAAGCCCATCCGCTTTCACGCGATCGGGGCGGAACAGGAGATGAGCTCGCTCGGCGTGCGCAGCAAGAACAACACGGATTGGGAGTTCCTGGTCCATCTGCACGAAGTGGGCCGCAGCAGCGCCCAGGGCTGGCTGGAAGACCGGGACAAGTTCGCAAAAGTCGGACGCGACTGCACCATCGACGTCGAAGAGAAGTTCATCAGGCGCTCGCTGCGCCACGCCAGGTCGGTCGGGTAGGCATACTCCGCCCTGCACGCCCTCCTCAACCTGCGAATGCCTTCCGCCCGACGAAGTTCCCTCTAGCCGCGGCGTCCGAGCATGCGTTCGAGGCCCGTGATGTCGACGATGGAGATCTGCTTCTGCTGCACGTCGACCAGGCCGTCCTTGTGGAACGCCGCCAAGACCCGGCTTACCGTTTCGAGCGCGAGGCCGAGATAGCTCCCGATGTCGTTGCGCGTCATACGCAGCACGAAATTGGACCCCGAATAGCCGCGATGCAGGAGCCGCTTGGAGAGATTGATGAGAAACGCGGCAAGCCGCTCCTGGGCGCTCATCGAACCGAGCAGCAGCATGACGCCGTGACCGCGCACGATTTCGCGCGCGAGCACCGAGTGCAGACGGCGTTGCAGCGACGGAACTTCCCACGCTATCTCCTCGATCAGCGAGTACGGCATAAGGCAGACGTCGCTGTCTTCGAGAGCTATGGCGCGGTCCTTGTGGCGGCCGCCGTCCAGTCCATCCATGCCGAGAAGCTCCCCTGCCATGAAGAACCCGGTGACCTGCTCGCGGCCATCGCCGTCGGCGAGGCTTGTCTTGAAGAAGCCGCTGCGGATCGCATAAATGCTTCTGAACTCGTCGCCTGCATTGAACAGGCGTTCGCCGCGCTTTATCCGGCGTCGAGCATAGACGATGTTCTCGACGCGCTCGAGATCTTCGTCGGGCACACCCCCTGAAAGGCACGTTCCCCGGAGATTGCATTTCGCGCAGGTGACTTCGTGGCTGGGCGCATCGGCGGGCCATTCGACCTGTCTCAGGAAGACGGTCGTGGATTGGGGTCTGGTCCGCGTGGCTACCGGCATGACACGTCCCTCTCTATTCGTTCATCATCGTTGCCTTCGCTGCTGCGCAGTTCTGTGCGATAACGAACATAAGGCGTAAGATGCAACCATCCGCGGGCTTCGGGCACGGGGTCTTGTTTTTGCCATGGCCGTGATTGGAGGTTACCATGGGAAGTAATCTCGCCGCAGTCGGGACCCAGACTCCCACTCAAAATGATCTTCTTGCCGCGCTGCCCGCGGCGGACTTCCAGCGCCTGTTGCCGGACCTGGAGTTCGTGCCCCTGCCGCTCGGAATGGCTGTCTACGAGTCCGGCGGCAAATTGGATTACGTGTATTTCCCCACCGAGTGCATCATATCGCTCCTCTACGTCATGAAAGACGGAGCGTCGGCGGAAATCGCGGTCGTGGGTCATGACGGCCTGGTCGGCATCGCGCTGTTCATGGGCGGGGAATCCACGCCCAGCCGCGCGGTGGTGCAAAGCGCCGGCTATGCGTACCGCCTCCCGTCAAAAATCCTCAAAAGGGAATTCGAGTACGGCGGCCCGTTGCAGCACCTGCTGCTGCGCTACACGCAGGCGCTGATTACGCAGATGGCGCAGACCGCAGTGTGCAACCGGCACCATTCGGTGGAGCAGCAACTGTGCCGCTGGCTGCTGTTGAGCCTGGACCGGCTGCCCTCGAACGAGCTGAGCATGACCCAGGAACTGATCGCGAACATGCTGGGGGTGCGCCGCGAGGGTGTCACCGAGGCGGCCGGAAAGCTGCAAACGGCCGGATTGATTCAGTACAACCGCGGCCATATCAAGGTGCTCGACCGGCCAAAGCTGGAACAGCGGGTCTGCGAGTGCTACGCAGTAGTCAAACGGGAATCCGATCGCCTGCTTCCCGAAAGGGCCGAAGCCTGACGATCGGCCCCGGGCTTCCCGGGCCTTGCGCGTCCCTGCGCTGAGGTCCGGGCCGTCGTCGGCCGACACCCGGTCAGCTTCTGGCCGGCGCGATTGCACACCCCAGCGGGACTTGGCGCCGTATGTACGCCGGCGAACAGAAAGAACGCTTCACGAGGCGGACAATCGCCGCAACGATGGAGCGAATTACGACCACAGGAGACCGACATGAACCGGGATC
>JBGPTG010000260.1:0-5182 GCA_041490545.1 Gammaproteobacteria bacterium | reverse complement strand
GTGCTCGTCCGCGACCGGGTACACCTGCAGCGATCCTGTACCGACATCTTTCTCGAACGACGCGTAGACGCGCGATTCGATGGCTCTCGTGATCTCGCCCGCCCGTCGGCGCCGGGCGAGCAGGCAGCGGAATTCGACGACGGTCAGGCGGCTGATGGCCGCCGTCGGCTGCTCCTGGATGAACGCCTCGAACTCTTCGGAGAACGGCTCGTTGAGATACCACTTCGCCAGCGCGCTGGTGTCGAGATACGGCCCCACTAGCGATCATCCCGCTCCGTGCGGATATGCTTTTCGCTGCCCTTCTTCAGGCGCGGCATGCTCGCGCGCAGATCCGCGTGCGATGGCATCCGCCGCTTGCTGGGCAGCGGGAGCAAGCGCGCAATCGGCCGGCCGCGGCGCGTAACCACCACCTCGCCCTCGCGCGACACCAGTTCATCGAGCTGCGCCAACTCTTTGCGAACTTCCCGGATGCTGATACTTTTCATGGCGATCCTTGATGTGGCACAATGGCAGGAATTGTGGCACACCGGCCTGTCCATCGCAAGCGCGCTTCAATGCGGCTGCATATCGGCGATCGGTCCGAACGTCCAGCCGACCAACCGACGCGAGTTGGCGAAAAGCCCACGGAGCCGTTGTGAAAACACGAACGAAAGAACCCCGACCCGCGCCGCGCGAGTTGAAATCCGAGCCCACCGTCGCCGCAGTCGTGCGCGAACAGACCGGCGCTGCGTGGTCGCGCGCGCGTGAACTGTGCACGCAAGGACGCGTGACGGTGAACGGAGAGCGGTGCCTCGACCCGGCCTCGCGCGTTTCTCCCGGCGCGGTGGTAGTCGTCGACGAACACGCGCCGAAGCTGCGTACCGGCGCCCTGTCCGAGAGCGCGATCGTGTTCCTGGATCGCGACGTGGTCGTCGTCGACAAGCCCGTCGGAATGCTGAGCATCGCCTACGAGCCGGGCGACAGGAACACGCTCGTCGACTGGACGCGGATTTTGCTGCGGCGAATGGGCGGGCGCCGCGTCGACCCCCAGCTCGGCGTGGTGCACCGGCTCGACAAGGAGACGAGCGGCCTGATGGTGTTCGCGCGCACCCTGGATGCGAAGCGCGTTCTCGACGTGCAGTTCCGCGCGCACGACATCGAGCGCGTCTATCATGCGATCGCGCACGGCGCGGTCGCAGAGAAGCGTATCGAAACCCATCTCATCGAGAATCGCGGCGACGGAATCCGCGGCTCGTATGGGCACTTCCGGCGTTCCAGGGGCGGAATTCCGCCCGAGGCGAAGCGCTCGGTTACGCACGTCAGACCGATCGCTCCGCTCGCGGGTGCGACGCTGGTCGAGTGCCGGCTCGAAACCGGGCGGCAGCATCAGATTCGCATCCACCTGTCCGAACTCGGCCATCCCCTGGTCGGCGAACGCGTGTATATCCGCGACTACGCAGGTCGAAAGATCGAATCGATGCGCCCGATGCTCCACGCGCGGGTTCTCGGATTCGTACATCCCCGAACGAGCCAGCGCATGTCGTTCGAGCGCGAAGCACCCGAGGACTTCCTGGCGATGATCGAATCGCTTCGTCTGACGCGCTCCTGAGACGTTGTATCGCCGGGAATCGGCACGCCGTTCTGTACGACTGCAGGAATCAGGCGGACAATAACCGCTGGATCTCGAATTCGGGAGAGGAGAGACCGATGAACACCGTCATTTTCCGTACCGTAACCGCTGCCTGTTTCGCTCTTTTCATGGCGGTCGCGCACGCTCAAAGCGAGGCATCGAGGCCCGCGCAGGGGCAGGGCATGGTGCTGACCGGCCAGGTCAGTTCCGCCGAAGAGGGGGCGATGGAGGGCGTTGTCGTCAGCGCCAGGAAGGACGCCTCGACGATCAGCATCAGCGTTGTCACGGACGCGCGAGGGCGCTTTGCTTTTCCAGCCGCGAGACTCGAACCCGGACACTACACATTGAAGGCGCGCGCCGCCGGCTACGAGCTCGACGGCGCGAAGGCCGCGGACGTCGCCGCCGGCAACGAAGCCAGGGCCGACATCAATCTCAAGAAGGTGAAGAATCTCTCCGCGCATCTGACCAATGCCGAATGGATGATGAGCATGCCGGGCACCGACGAGCAGAAGCGCTTCCTGCTCAACTGCAACAGCTGCCACACGCTCGAGCGCATCATGAAGTCGGCGTACGACGCCGACGGCTTCCTGCAGATCTTCCAGCGCATGGCCGGCTACTATCCGGGCAGCACGCCACTGAAGCCGCAGCGGCTCGCCGGCACCGCGATTCGCAACGTCGAGCGCGGCGGCAATGGCAGGAAGACCGCGGAATGGCTCGCCAGCGTCAATCTGAGCCAGCGAGAGACGTGGTCGTTCGCGTTGAAGACCGAGCCGCGGCTCACGGGAAAATCCGCGCGCGTGATCATCACGGAATACGACCTGCCGAATTCCCTGATCCAGCCGCACGACGTGATGCTCGATCGCGAGGGCAACGTCTGGTACTCCGACTTCGGCCAGATGTTCCTCGGCAGGATGGACCCGAAGACCGGCAAGGTGACGCAATATCCGATCCCCGTGGTCAAGCCGGGATGGTCGGAAGGCACGCTCGATCTCGAATTCGACAGGGACGACAACCCGTGGGTCGGCGTGATGTACCAGAGCGCCATTGCGAAGTTCGACAGGAAGACCGAGAAGTTCCGGATGTGGTCGACCCCCAAGGAATGGGACACGGACGCCGGCCAGCTCGGGCATATCGCGATCGAAGGCACGCATACCGACAACAAGGTGTGGATCAAGAACTCCGACGGCGGCAATATCTACCGTCTCGATCTCGTCTCCAACAAGATGGAGAACTTAGGCAACTTCAAGGATCCGCGCGGCAAGCGCATCGGTACCTACGGAATCCACTCGGACGCGCAGAACAACGCCTATCTGCTCGACTTTGCGGCCGGCAACATCGTCAAGATCGACGCCAAAACGAAGAACATGACCATCTACCTGACCCCGACCCCGGACTCCCGCCCGCGGCGCGGCCGCGTCGATCACGAAGGCCGGTTGTGGTTTGCCGAATACCAGGGCAACGCCATCGGCATGTTCGATCCCAGGACCGAACGCATCTCCGAGTGGAAGGTGCCGACGCCCTGGAGCGCGCCCTATGACGCAGTCGCCGGCCGCAACGGCGAGGCGTGGACGGGGTCGATGCTGACCGACCGCGTGTCGCGCCTCGACATCAAGAGCGGCCAGTACACGGAATACATGCTGCCGCGCCCGACCAACATCCGCCGCGTCTATCTGGACGATTCGAAGAGCCCCGGCACGCTCTGGGTCGGCAGCAACCACGGCGCGTCGATCGTCAAGGTCGAACCGCTCGACTAGCGAGGATTGCGCAACCGCATGACGTCTTTGTCGTCCCCGCGGAAGCGGGGACCCGGTGGCTGTCGTTATCCGACGCTGAATTCCCGCTCCCCGATTAAAGCATTCGGGGACAGGTTTCGCGGGGATGACGGCACCATAACGGTGGCACCCCGTGCGCCGAAGTCGACCTACTGCGCATTTGCTTTGAGAGCCGCGAGCTCGGCCTCGCTGCGCACGGTCAAGACGCCCATCTGGCTGGTACGGTAGACCGGCACCACCACGGATATCTTGTCGCCGCGCTCGTGCAGCGCGATGTGGCGGATTTCCGTGCCGCGCACCGGCAGATCGAAGATGGTCCACGCGGAGGTAGCAGGATCGAGCTTGACGATGCGGTCCGCGGTCCACAGGTTGCCCCATACGTTGTGCTTGCTGTCGACCGCGATGTGATACGCCTGCATCGCGGGATCGGGCAGCGGGACGATCGTCGTTTCGAGCGTCTTGGTGTTGATCTTCGCCCACGACGACCCGTACGAATTGCCCACCCACAAGAGGTCCGCGTTCTTGTCGGTGCCCATGCGGCGCGGACCCTGCGACCACGGCAGGGGAACGTTGAATCCCAGGTCGCTGACGGTGTTGTAGAAGGCGCGATCCTCGCCGAACAGGCGATCGACCTTGACGTCGGGCATCTTGATTTCGATCGCCTTGCCGGTGGCGACGTCGCCCTTGTAGACGGTATCCATCGCCATCTGCGCCCACCAGCCGTTGCCGTCGCGATCGCCGGCAGCGCCGTAAGTCGCGCCCGAGCCTCTCGGGTTTTTCTCGGGAATGCTCGATTTGAATTCGGTGAATTTCTCGGCCACCGGATCGAAGCGCACGGCGCCGCTGGGCGTGGACGCCCAGATCATGCCCTTGCCGTCCACGTCTATGGTGACCGCGCCGCCCACTGGAGCCATGCTGGCCGGAGTCTGGTAGATCGTGATCTTCTCGCTGGCGGTGTCGAGCTTGCCGAGCGCGCGGCGGCCCGGGTTGATGTCGAACCAGAGGTTACCTGCGCGGTCGCGCGCAAGTCCGTGCGTGGTGGCGGCCAGCCCGTTGGCCGCGTCGGCCTTCAGGTACTTGACCGCGCCGGTCACGGGATCGACCTTGCCGATGGTCACGCCGCGGTTGGGGTTGTTACTGGTGAAGTAGATCGTGCCGTCGAGGCCGAGCGCCCCGTCGTGCGGCAACTGACCCATTTTCGAAGTGGTGCCGAGTGACCAGTCGGTGCCGTCGTTCGGGTTGTAGCGCGTCCCGATGCCCGCGTCGGGATTGAGCGGCAGGTCGTAGAGCGTCCAGACGGCGCGCGCCGATTCGCCCGTGGGCCGCGCGCGGGGGGGTACCTTCATCGACGATTCGCCCGGACCGCGCGCGCGCGCGAGGTAGGCGGCGAGCTGCTTCTGGTGGCGCTCCATGATCTGGTTGGATTTTGCATTCGGCCCCGGATAGACGCCGGTGACCGGCACGACTTTCATCAGGTCGATGATCTTGTTCCAGCCGGCCTCGTCGAAGCGGAACTGCAGCGCGTAGCTCGTCGAGTGGCAGCCGGTGCAGTTGTTCATGAAGATCTTCTTGGCGCGGGCGTCGTCGGCGCTTGCCTCGGGCAATGCCGCGACCATCATCTCGCCGGGCAACTGGCGGAAGCGCCGCTCGGGATCCGTCATCTGCTGCAACGTGAAATTCCGGCGCTGCGCCGCGGCAAGCTCGACGGCGCCCTTGTTCGTTTCAAAGCCGAGCGCCTGCGCCCACACGCGGTACTTGCCCCCGGGCAGCGGCGGGAACACATAAGTGCCCGCGCTGTCCG
>JBGPTG010000259.1:0-5187 GCA_041490545.1 Gammaproteobacteria bacterium | reverse complement strand
CCGATGGCGTACGCATCCTCGCCATGAATGGACGCGAGATCTTTACCGCTTACGTCCCGAACCCGCGCGGGCCCGTATTCATGACGCTGATCGAGAAGACTTTCGGCATTAACGTGACTACTCGCACATGGGATACCGTAAGGAAATGTGCTACCGCGTAAGCATAGCGGCCCAACCATCGGTTCCGGCGGACGCGCCTTCGCTGCGCCGCTGAGCCGCAACGTTTGGGTGGCAAGAAACGAACGGGCGTAAGATGCACCCAAACATCGAGGTGACGCATGAAATTCACGATTGAGCACGAACGCGAAGAAGACGGGCGCTGGCTCGCCGAAGTCCCCGAGCTTCCTGGCGTTCTCGCTTATGGCGCCACTGCCGACGAGGCGATGGCGAAGGCAGAAGTGCTCGCGCTGCGCGTCCTCGCCGAGCGTCTTGAACACAGCGAGGCCAAGCCGCAATCCATTTCCATCGGGATCGCGGCTGCATGACGTCTTGGCCTTCGTCCAAGGCCCGACAGGTACTCTCCGCCCTCTACCGAATTGGCTGGACGCTCAAGCGCCAATCGGGCTCGCACAAGACTCTTTCCCGCCCCGGCTAGCCCGATGTGGTCTTCGCATTCCACGACGGCGAAGAGATCGGTCCGCGAATGCTTGCCCGTATCGCGAAGCGGACCGGGTTGACGCCCGACGACCTATGACGGTTGTGCCGTCCCACTGAGGAAACCACGATGACCTTGCAAGTTACGCGACGACTGTCACCGCTGACTGTGCGCTGCAACCGACGCGCGGCGCGCGTCCTCCCGCTCGTCCTCGCGCTTTCCGGCTGCGCCACCGACGGGCCACTCGTGCTGCGCGACATGGGCTCGTTCCACGTCGGCGGCCGCGCGGTGGTGGTCTCGGGCAAGCCGGTGACGGAAATCCGGCGAACGCCCACCGGTCCCCTCACCAAGCTCGATCCGAACGGCACCTACCAGGTCGAGCAGACCTACGTGCAGTATTTCCTGCCCGCGAACCGGCGCGGCGCGATGCCGCTGCTCCTTTGGCATGGCGGCGGGCTGACCGGCGCGTCTTTCGAGACCACTCCGGATGGCCGCCCGGGCTGGCTCAACTATTTCGTGCGCGAGGGCTGGGACACCTACAACTCCGACGCGGTCGAGCGCGGGCGCTCGGGTTTTGCCTCCCCCGAGGTCTTCGCCGGCCAGCCGATCTTCCTCACCAGGACCGATCCCTACGAGCGCTTTCGCATCGGCGGCGGCGCCGGCACTTACAGCGACGATCCGGCGAAGAGAAAACTTCTCCCCGGCAACCGCTTCCCGGTCGAGGCCTACGACGATTTCACGCGCCAGCTGGTGCCGCGCTGGCTCTCCACCGACCAGGCGGTCACCGACGCGTACATCGCGCTCGTCGACAAGGTCTGCCCTTGCGTCATCGTCGTCCACAGCCAGGGGGCACTGTTCGCGTTCAAGGCGGCGCAGGCGCGGCCGGGGAAGGTGAAAGCTCTGGTGGTGGTCGAGCCCGCCGGGATCGGCGACGCCGACCAGGCTGCCGCGCTGAAGAACATCCCGGTGCTCGCGGTGTTCGGCGATTATTTCGACGTCGATGCGCGCTGGGCGACACTCCGCAAGACCGCGGAAGCCTACTTCGGGCAGATCCGCGCAGCCGGCGGCAGCGTTCGCATCGCCGACCTGCCGCAGATGGGCATACGCGGCAACGGCCACATGCTGATCATGGACAGGAACAACCTGGAAGTCGCCGCCATCATCCAGCAGTGGCTCGCCGGGCAGGCGGGGTTGTACCGATAGCGGGGTGGGCCGACGAGCGCTCGTGCGCATACCCGCGCGGTCCAGGCGCGCTCGCATCCACAATCGAATCAGTTCAGAGTCTCGACCTCGAAAGCTGCCACTTCGGTCGTATCGGCGTTGTACGGATGCCCGAAGCTGATCGATCCGTGGCCGTGCAGCACGACCTCCTCGCGCTTTACGGCCATTTCGGGCTCGCCGTAAAACGTGACGAAGGTGCCGTTGAAGCTGACATCGACCAGAACGAACTTGTTGCGGCGGCGTTCGATCCGCGCGTGCTCGCGGGATGCCTTGCGGTCCGCTATTACGATGTCGCTCGAACCCTCCCGGCCAAAGTTTACGAGTCCGCGGTCCTGGTCTACGATCGTTTCCCTCCCGCCGTGCCTCAGGCGTAGCTGCACACGGGGCTGTTGGGGCGGGCTCGGCGACTGGGTCACCATGGAGGTCAATTCCTCGCTCTGCCGCCACAAAACCTCGTAGATGTCGACTTCCCGCACCCGACCCTTGACGTGAAGCTTGTCAACGGCACGGGTCCGCTCCTTCATCGGCTCGGTCAATGCTTCCACGCACTCGCCGGCAGCGATGATCTGTGAAGGCTTGGCCAGCTTCACCATTCGAGCGGCCACGTTGACGCAGTCTCCGAATATTTCCTGTCCTTCCTCCAGCACGGGACCGAACTGCAGCCCGACGTGGATCTGAAGGCGCTGGCCGGATATCGGTTCCTGCATCTCGACCCGTGACTGCATCTCGGCGGCGGCAAGGGTGGCCGCCAAGGCGGTCGGAAACACGCACATGACCTCGTCGCCCACCGTCCGAAGCACTCGCCCCCCGCAGCCGAGCGCCGATTGGCGCATGATATTGAGGCACAATCCGACGCACTCGAGCGCTCGTGCGTCGCCGAGCTGCTCGTACAGGTGAGTGCTTCCGGTGATGTCGGCGAACAGAACCGCGAGAGTTTCGGCTTTCTTTTCCATCGGACAGGTGCAAGGCATTCCGGCGGCCGAACAAAGTATAAGCCAAGAGGCCCGGAAAACATTCCGCCTTCTAGACTGAGTGCAGTCGAGCCGGGACCGGGTGCTCCGGGAGTTGGCCGCGCCGCCGTCTGCGCTCTTACCAGTGAGCCGGCAGTTTCTTGTGGACCGTAATCTGCTTGGCGTTGACCGAAATGTAGCCGCCCTCGGTGAGGTCCTTGACGATGCGGTTCACCATCTCGCGCGAGCCGCCGATTCGCGCGGCAATGTCATGCTGGGTGAGACGTTCGGGCACCACCTGCTTGCCGTTCTGCTCGATCGCGTTTTCGTCGACGAACTTGGCGAAGCGGCCGTAGACGTCCTTCAGGGCCAGGTCGAGAACCCGTTGGGTGAGGCTGCGCACCTTGCCGATCAGTAGGTGGATCAGGTGGCGCGCGAATGCCGGGTTGTGGTCGAGCAATCCCTCGATGTCGCCGCGCGGAATCACGAAAAAGCGGCACGGCTCGAGGGTCATGATCGAAGCGGAACGCGGGCCTCCGTCGAGTACCAACTCGCCGAAGTAGTCGCCCACGGCGAAAGTGCTGAGCACGACCTCCCTGCCGTCCTCCTCGCTCACGAACGCCTTTGCGCGTCCGGAGAGCAGAATGTAGAGGGAATCGGTCGCGTCACCTTCGTTGACGATCACCGCGTTCTTGGAAAACGAGCGCACTGCGCCGTGGGGCGAGAGAGCGCGCAGCGCGTTCTCCTCGAGATTGGCGAATGGACCGGCTGTTTGCGGCACGGCGTGTTCCCGACGTTCCTTCCGCGCTTTATCGGCGCACAATGCAATTATAGGACGATCACATGGCGTCGAGACACTCCGCCCGGCCGGACTCGTCCCGATGCTAGTGCCGGCATCGCCTCGCTTGCGATTGCGATGTCGTTCGAAGTTGCCTTGGCCAACCAGCATCCGCATCCTCACAAGGGCAGCCTCGAGTACCTCGACCGCAACAGCTACGCGAAGAACATGCGCGTGCTCGGCGTGTTCCAGCTCGGCGAAGAGCACGGCCACAAGCTGCAGATGATGGCGATCGGCGCGCGCCGCTTCATCCTGCAGAACGGCGACGTGATCGACGTCAGCGACCCGCGCGGTGCTACGACATCCGCGATCCGAAGAATCCCAGGATCGTCGCGTATTTCATCCCGCCGCAGGGCGGTGAGCTCGATAAGTGGAATAGCTACAACTGCACCGTCGACAACGTGCTCATCGAGTGGGACCGCAAGATCATCTGGGTCGCCGCCGACACCGGCCTGTATGCGGTCGAAGCCCCCGCGCTCGGCAAGCCGGTCACCGGACCCATGCCGGTGAAGGAATGGTCGCTGCCGGGACTCGATGCGGGGCACCTCTAGGAGCATGAAAAAAAGGCCTGGAGAATCCCCAGGCCCTTCTTGCGCTCCGGCTTGCCGGCGACGGCGCGCCGTTCAGTGACTTCTTCCGGCTCAGCTGTACATCTCCGGCGTCGAATCGATTGCCATGGCCGGGTTGACGATCTCGACCGGGAACGAGCCGGCGAGACCGGTGTTGCCGTAGGTGTCCGGCATCGCTTCGATTTCCTTCGCCTGGTTCACGAACTGGTCCGGGAAGTAGCCGGTGGAGCCGTTGCCGGCGATCGTGTAGGAACCGTTGCTCGCTGCCGCCAGCGCGGCCGCTCCCAGCACCAGGCTGCTGCATACCGCGATCGCGGCGACGGCGAGCGCGAAGGGGCTGGAATATCCGGACTCGTTTCCGACGTTTTGGGTCTTGATCATTTCGGTCTCCCTCTGTTTGGTTTGCGGGCTCGCGGAAATCGCTCACCTGACACTGACCACTTTAGGCTTCCGATCGGGGGAATTCGCCGCCGCCTGACACAGGCGTTTTGTGTCAAATGCACAATTTGCCGGCCAGCCTCCGGGGGCCGGAAGGGGTCGGGCGGGCGCCCGGGTTTCGCCCTCTCGAATCCTGCCCAATCCGGGTCCTCGCGTGGCGCCCCCTTCCCCCAGAAAAAAGGCCTGGAGAATCTCCAGGCCTTTCGTTCCAGCTTGCGGGCGCCGATGCTTTGTTCGGGCGCCTTTCTTCTGCTTTGGTCTTCAGCCGCCGGCGACCCAAGCCGGCACTTCCTACGGCTCCCTCCTGCTCAGCTGTACATCTCCGGCGTCGCGTCGACGTTCGCGGCGGGGACTTCCTCCGGGAACCGCGTGGCGAGGCCGGTGTTGCCGTCGGTATCGGGCATCGCCTCGATTTCCCTCGCCTGGTTCACGAATTGGTCCGGGAAGTAGCCGGTGGGGCCGTTGCCGGCGGCAGTGTAGGAACCGTTGTTCGCCGAAGCCGGCGCCAGGGCCGCCGCTCCCAGCGCCAGGCTGCTGCAGACCGCGATCGCGGCGACCGCGAGCGCGAAGCGGTTG
>JBGPTG010000258.1:0-5204 GCA_041490545.1 Gammaproteobacteria bacterium | reverse complement strand
GCGCTCGCGCTCGTACAGTGCCGCGAGGATCGCCATGCACGCCTGCATGCCGGTCACCTGGTCGGAGAGCGTCGGCCCGAGCGTGCGCGGATCTTCCGGATCGAGAAAGAGACTCATCAGGCCCGAGAGCGCCTGGCCCACCGCGTCGTACGCGGGCCGGTCGCCGTACGGGCCGTCCTCGGCGAACCCGGCGATCGAGCAGCAGACGAGGCGGGGATTCGCGGCGCGCAGCGTCTCGTAGTCGAATCCCAGCCGCTTCATCACGCCCGGCCGGAAATTCTCCAGCACCACGTCGGCCTGCCGCGCCAGTCTGAGAAAGGCCGCCTGCCCGGGCGGCGAGTTGATGTCGAGCGTCACGCTCAGTTTGTTCCGGTTAAAGGCGCAGAAGTTGTGGCTGTAGCCCTGCGCGTTGGCGGAGAGACCGAATTCGCGGAACGCGTCGCCGCCCTGCGGCCGCTCGATCTTGATCACTCGCGCTCCGAGGTCGGCGAGCTGCAGGCCCGCGTACGGCCCGGCGATGAATTGCCCCAGTTCGAGGACGCGTATGCCCTTCAGAGGACTGGACATGAAGGGTCGTCCTCGCTATCCGCGCTTGTAGGTCTCGATGCCTGGGCGGTAGGTCTTGTCGTCGAGGAACTGCTTCATGCCCTGCGCGCGCCCGCTCTCGCGGTCGAGGAAACGCATCTCCATCTCTTTCGCCTTGAGGTAGTCGGTGGCCTGCTCGACGTCCATGCCGCGAACGTGGTGCATGACTTCCTTCACCGACTTGTACACCTGCGGATTCTTGGCGAGCAGCATCTTCGCGAGCTTGACGGTTTCCTCGCGCAGCTTCGCGCGCGGCACGGCGAAATTCACCAGGCGCATCTGCGCCGCGATTTTGCCGTCGAACGGCTCGCCGGTGAGCGCGTACCACTTGGCGTCGCGGTAGCTCACCGAATCGAGCATCACCTTGGCGACGAGGCCCGCCGGGAGGATGCCCCAGTTGATCTCGGAGAGCCCGAACTTCGCATCCTCGGCCGCGATCGCGAAATCGCAGGCGACGAGCGGCGTGAACGCCGCGCCGTAGCAGAAGCCGTTCACCATGGCGATGGTGGGCTTGGGAAAATGCGCGAGCTGGTTCCAGCGCCATTCCTGGCTGGCGAGGATGGCTCGGCGCTTTTCGACCGGCTTGTCGTCGAGGTCGCGGAAGAAGAGCTGGATGTCCTGTCCCGCGCTCCAGCTCTCCCCCGCGCCGGTGAGCACTAGCACCTTCGCCTCCGGAGCGACTGCGAGATCGCGCAGGGCCTCGATCATCTCTTCGTGCATCTGCGGACTCATCGCGTTGCGCTTGTCCGGCCGGTTCATCGTCACCCAGGCGATGCCCTCGGCGATCTGCACCTTTACCGCCTGAAACCCCGAAAAATCCATCGTCTGTCCTCTGCAGGCCTTGCGAGCGGCCATTGTAGCAACGAGTCACTGCGCGGGCGGTCGGCGGCGACTCGCGACGGTGCGCGGCGCCTCCCGCCTGAACCAGAAAGGTGCGCGATGCGCTCACCCGGACCGCGCTCCGCAACACCCAAGTCGATGAACGCACGGGGCAATCGGTCCGCGCGACCTTCTGGCACGTTGGTTGCTCTATGCAAATACAGGACGGGCTTCCACCTCCTCCTTGGCTCGTCTCCCAAACCCTCTTCCCCTTGTCTCCTCTTGGGGAAGAGGGAGAGGGTCTTGTGCTCCGCCGGCTCACTCATGGCCCCAGCCGTCTGACTATGCTATTTTGAATCGAAGGCGGCTTCGAAGCCGGCGGTTCACGACAACATGGGGGAGGCGCGATGACGTCAGTGCATCGAAGGCAGTTGCTGCAGGGGGCCGCGCTGGGCGCGCTTGCCTACACGGTGGGCGGCGCGCAGGTGCTGCTCTCGCCCCGTGAGGCGCACGCGCAGGGGGTTCCGCTCAAGGTGCTCTCGCCCGATGAGCGCACCGCGCTCGAAGCGCTCGGGGAAACACTCCTGCCGGGAGCGAAGGACGCGGGGCTGGCGCACTACATCGACCAGCAGTTGAGCGTCGATCCCAGCGAAGCATTGCTCCTCGCACGCGCTCTCGGCGTAATGCCGCCTTATGCCAATTTCTATCGCGCCGGCCTCGCCGCGCTGGATGCTTCCAGCCTGAAAATTCACGGCGCGAAATTCGCGGCGCTGTCGCCGGAGAAACGCAGCGACTTCGTCGAGCAGTTCCGGCAGAAAAATCCGGAAGGCTGGAGCGCTCCGCCGCCGTCGCCCTTTTTCTATTTCGTGTCGCGCGGCGATGCGGTGGATGTCTTCTACGGCACGGTCGAAGGTTTCGAGCGACTCGGCATTCCCTACATGCCGCATATCATTCCGATAAGGAAATGGTAGCTCTCACGAAAAGGGGGGGCACACCCCCCTTTACAACCCCCCAATTCAGATTGGACTACCAAATATGGCTAACGAAAAAGTCGATGTAGTGATCGTCGGCGGCGGCGCCTCCGGAATCCTGCTCGCCGCCAAGCTCGGGCAAGCGGGCAAGAAGGTGGTGATCCTCGAGATGGGTCCGCCGCTCGGGCTCGACGACCTGGTGAGCTCGCAGATCTGGTCGCGCCGCCTGAAGTGGGGCGGTGTGCCGGTGGTTTCGGAAGGCAAGAATCCCGTGGCTCACAACTACCAGTCGGGCTGGGGCCTGGGCGGGGCGGCGATGCACCAGTTCGCCAACTGGCCGCGCTTCCATGCCGAGGATTTCCGCGTCAAGTCCCAGTACGGGCGCGGTCTCGACTGGCCGATCTCCTACGACGAGGTGCGGCCTTATTACGACCGCATCCAGAAGGAAGTCGGCCTCTCGGGCGATCACGTCGCCGAAGTCTGGCGCCCCGCGGGCGATCCCTATCCGATGCCTCCGATCAAGTGGTTCAGGCAGGCGGAGTTGCTCGCCGAAGGTTTCAGGAAGGTCGGGATGCGCATCGCGCCGATGCCGGTGGCGATCAACAGCGTGCCCTACAACGGCCGGCCCGCGTGCATCTACGACGGTTGGTGCGAAGCGGGATGCCCGACCGGGGCGCTGGTCAATCCGCAGGTCACCTACCTGCCCGTCGCCAGGAAAGCCGGTGTCGAGATTCGTACCGATGCTTACGTCACGCGCGTGCTGATGAACGCGAAGGGCGACCGTGCCACCGGCGTCGAGTATTACGACAAGGGGAAGCAGCGTCAGGTGCAATTGGCCGACGTCGTCGTGCTCTCGGCTTTCTCGGCGTCGAACCCGCGTATCCTGCTCAATTCGTCGAGCGACAGGCATCCGAAGGGCCTGGCGAACTCGAGCGGACTGGTCGGTCAACACGTCATGGCGCACATCACGTTTTCCGCTTTTGCGATGTTCGAGGAGAACACCGAGAACCACATGGGCACCTCCGGAGCGTTCGGCATGTCGCAGGACGGCTACGTCAAGGACAGCCACCCGGGGCTCGGCAGCTACACCTGGACGATAGGCGTCGCCATGAAGCCGAACGACGTGCTCGGCTTCGCCAACTCGCAGCCCCAGCTCTTCGGCAACGCGCTGCACGATTTCATGAAGCGCGCCTCGCGTAGCCTGGCGCGGATCGGGGTGCAGGCCGAGGAATTGCCGAACGCCGAGAACCGCGTCGTGCTCTCCGACCGCAAGGACGCGTACGGCTTCCCGCTCGCGCGCGTGATCCACGGCCTCGACGAGAACTCGATGCAGCTCTTCAACCACATCCGTTCGGAAGGTGACCGCATCGTCAAGGCGACACGGGCGAAGGAAACCTGGACCAACCCCAACCCGGGGCTCGCGCACTTCCTCGGCGGGACCGTCATGGGGAAAAGCGCGAAGGACTCGGTCACCGACAGCTACGGCCGCACCCACGACGTGGGAAATCTCTTCATTACCGGCGGCGGCCTCTTTCCGACGATCGCCGGCGTTCACCCGACTTTCACGCTGCATGCGCTCACGCTGCGCACCGCGGACTACATGGCGAAGAACTGGGGCGGGATCGCAGCGTAGCTCTTGCCCAAGGCAGGAGCGCCCGCGCGCTACTCGGTCTTGATGCCCTGTTCGCGCATCAGCTTGGCCCACTTCGCCTGGTCCTCGCGGATGAAGCGCGCGAATTCCTCTGGCGTATCGCCCGATACCTCGCTGCCCAGAGCGAGAATCCGCTCGCGAACTTCGCGCAGCGCGAGCACGCGGTTCACGTCGGCGCTCGCCTTTGCGACCACGGGTTTTGGCGTTGCCGCGGGCGCGAGCAGTCCGAACCAGCCGACCGCGGCGTAGCCGGGCAGTCCGGATTCGGCGACCGTCGGAAGGTTCGGCAGCGTCTCGGAACGTTTCGCGCCGGTGACCGCGAGCGCCCTGAGCCTGCCCGCCTGCACGTAGGGCATGACCGTCTGTGCCGGCGCGAACATCAGGTTCACGTGGCCGGCGAGCAGGTCGGTCACTGCTTGTCCCGTGCCCTTGTAGGGCACGTGTAGAAAATCGACGCCGGCCATCGCCTTGAAAAGCTCGGCCGAAAGATGCGAGGCCGCTCCCGTGCCCGAGGAGCCGAAGGTAAGTTTGCCCGGGTTAGCTTTGGCGAGTGCAATCAGCTCGCGGACGTTAGCAGCGACTACGCCCGGATTCGTCGTGACGACGTAGGCCGACGCTGAAACCAGCGACACCGGCGCGAACTCGCCGACGTTCTTCTCGTCGAGCGACGCGGTCGAGCTCATCAAGAGTGTGTGGCCGTCGGCAGCCGACTTCGCTACGTAGTCGGCGCCGATGTGCCCGCTCGCGCCCGGCCGGTGCTCGACGATGAGCGGCTGCGCCCAGAGTTCGGCGAGCTTCGGCTCCAGGATGCGCGCAAGGGTGTCGGCGCCGCCGCCCGGAGGGAAGGGCACGACGATGTGCACCGGCCTGGAGGGGAACCCCTGGGCGAGAGCGGCGCCGGCGAGAAACAGCAGGAGGCCCGCGAGTCCGCGCGGCGGAACGCTCAATCGGCCTCCCCGGGTGCGACGATGTGGGTGCGCAGTGTCGCGATGCCCTCGATAGAGCACTCGACCACGTCGCCGGGTTTCAGGAACAGTTCGGCCGCATTCGGCTTGCCGACGGCGACGCCGCCGGGCGAGCCGGTGGAGAACATGTCGCCCGGCTCCATAGGGATGTAGCGCGAAAAATGTTCCATGATGTCCGGAAGTCTCCAGATCTGGTCGCGCGTGTTGACGCGC
>JBGPTG010000257.1:0-5285 GCA_041490545.1 Gammaproteobacteria bacterium | reverse complement strand
GTGCGTGCGAGCTCGCGACGCGCTTCCGGCGTAAGCCGCTCCGCGTCTTCGGCGAGGCTGCTCGCCGCGCCGACGATCGCCGCGAGCGGCGTCCTCAGATCGTGCGAGATACCGGCGAGCAGCGAATTCCTCAGGCTCTCGGTCTCGACCTTGATCTGCGCGCTCTGCGCCGCCTGCGCGAGGCGTACGCGCTCGACCGCGAGCGCCGTCTGGCTGAGGAAGGTCTCGAGCAACCGCTGCTGCTCGGGCAGGAACACGCGGCGCAGGCTCGTCGGCAGCAGCGCGAGCACGCCGATGGCGCCCGCCGCCCCGCGTACCGGCAGGTACACCGCCTCGGCGCCGGGAAGCGTGTCGGTGCCGCGCCCGGCCATGCGGTCGTGGTCGAGCACCCATTGCGCGACGCCGAGGTCGGCGCCGTGCAGCGAATACGGCTGGCCGCGGCCCTTCGGCCAGGCGACGCGCCCGGCCTGGTCCGGGAACAGGATCGCGCACTGGGCGCCGAACTCGGCGCTGATGTGGCCCGTCGCCGCACGCACGATCTCGTCTTCCGCGTGCGCCGCGGCTAGCTCGCGGCTGATGGCATAGAGGCTCGCCGCGCGCTTCTCGCGATACCCGGCGACTTTCGCCTGCGTGCGCAGGTTCGAGGCGAGCGTGCTGATGACGATGCCGACAATGAACATCACCGCGAAGGTGACCAGGTAGCGGATGTCCGACACGGCAAAGGTGAACTGCGGCGGCACGAAGAAGAAATCGAAGGCGCCGACGGCGAGCGCCGAGGCGAGGATCGAAGGCCCGCGCCCGTAGCGGCTCGCGACCAGCATCACTCCGAGCAGATAAACCATCACCAGGTTGACCAGCTCGTCGCGGTCGGAGCCGAGGAAACCGATCCCGGTGCACACCGCCGGCGCCGCGAGCGCGACCGCGTAACCCGGCCAGCGCGATTTCGCGCCCGAGCGGTCCGATTCGGGCAGGCCGAGATAGGCGCGGCTACGTGCAAGCAGCCGCTCGGCCGGCTCGGCGCCCGACTTGCGTTCGCTGCCGAGCAGGTAGACATCGATATCGGAGGTTTCGCGCACCACGGTGTCGACCACCGAGCCGAGCAACCAGCGCCGCAACCCGGCGCGCGTCGGCTTGCCCAGGAGAATCTTCGTGACGTTCTTCGCGCGGGCGTAGTCGAGGATCGCCGTGCTCATACGTTCCGCCGAAATCGTCACCGTGACGGCGCCCAGCGTTTCCGCCAAGCGCAGGTCGTCCATGATCGCGTCACGCTCGGCCGGCGGCAGCCGCTGCAGCCGCGGCGTCTCGATGTAGGCGACGATCCAGTCGGCGTGCAGCGCGGCGGCGAAGCGCCGCCCGGCGCGGATCAGGCGCTCGGCGAGATCTCCCGGGCCGATGCAGACGAGGATCAGCTCCCCCGCCTGCCACACTTCGCTGATGCCCTCGTCCTCGCGGTACACGCGCATTTGCTCGTCGACGCGCTCGGCGGTGCGCCGCAGACTGAGCTCGCGAAGCGCGATGAGGTTGCCCTTGCGGAAGAAATTCTCCACCGCGCTCCGCGCCTGTGCGGGCAGGTAGACCTTGCCCTCCTTCAGCCGCCCGAGCAGCTCCTCGGGCGGCAGGTCCACGAGCTCGACCTCGTCTGCGCGATCGAAGACGGTGTCGGGCACGGTCTCCTGCACGCGGATGCCGGTGATGCCGCCGACCACGTCATTGAGGCTCTCCAAGTGCTGCACATTCAGCGCCGAGTACACGTCGATGCCCGCGTCGAGCAGCTCCTCGACGTCGTTCCAGCGCTTGGGATGGCGCGAGCCGGGCGCGTTGCTGTGCGCGAGCTCGTCGACGATAACGAGTTTCGGCCGCCGCTTGAGCGCGGCGTCGAGGTCGAACTCGCGCAGTTGCGCGCCGCGGTGATCGATGGTGCGCGCCGGCAGAACCTCCAGGCCCTGCAGCAGCGCCGCGGTGTCGGCGCGGCCGTGTGTCTCGACGATGCCGACGACCACGTCCACGCCCTCGCCGCGCTTCTCGTGCGCCGCGGCGAGCATGGCGTAGGTCTTGCCGACGCCGGCCGCCGCGCCGAAAAAGATCTTCAGCTTGCCGCGGCGGCGCTGCGCTTCCTCGCGCTGGACTTTGGCGAGCAGGGCATCCGGATCGCGTCGGGATTCGGGCATGAATGGGAGCGTATCCTACCTTCCGCCGTCGAGCATCAGGTTGAGCCTGAGCACGTTGACGCGCGGCTCTCCGAGAAATCCGAGTTGCCGGCCTTCTGTGATTTCGGCAACCAACGCCCCCACCTTCGCGGGATCGAGGCTCCGAGCCTTGGCCACGCGCGCCACCTGGTGTTCGGCAGCCGCGGGGCTGATGTGCGGGTCCAGGCCGCTACCCGATGCGGTCACGAGATCCGCCGGAACCGGCGCGGCGTTGCCGGGGTCGGCGTCGCGCAGCGCCTTGATCCGCGCCGCCACGGCGTCGGTGAGCGCGGGATTGAGCGGACCCTGGTTGGAGCCGCTCGATGAGGACGCGTTGTACGGATAAGGAGATGTCGCCGACGGACGGCTCCAGAAATATTTCGGCGCGCCGAAAGGCTGGCCGATCAGCTCCGATCCAGCGGGTTTTCCGTCGCGTTCCATCAGGCTGCCGTTCGCCTGGCGCCCAAACACGACTTGCGCGATTCCCGTGACAATCAGCGGATAGAAGGCGCCGGTGAGCACCGTCATCACGATCAACATCAGAAGCGCAGGTTTCAGATCTTTCAGCATGACCATTCCTTTCAGGCGAGTCCGGTTGCGGCAAGAATCATATCGATCAACTTGATGCCGATGAACGGCACGAGGATGCCGCCCACGCCGTAGATCAACGTGTTGTCGCGCAGCACCGCCGCAGCGCCGATCGCGCGGTAGCGCACCCCTTTCAGGGCGAGCGGGATCAGCGCGATGATGATGAGCGCGTTGAAGATCACCGCGGACAGGATCGCGCTCTGCGGCGTGGCCAGGTGCATCACGTTCAAGGCGTTCAGCTGCGGATAGGTGGTCGCAAACGCCGCGGGGATGATGGCGAAATACTTGGCGACGTCGTTCGCGATGGAAAATGTCGTAAGCGCTCCTCGCGTCATCAGGAGTTGCTTGCCGATCTCGACGATCTCGATGAGCTTGGTCGGGTTGGAGTCGAGATCCACCATGTTGCCGGCTTCCTTTGCGGCCTGCGTGCCGGTGTTCATCGCGACCGCCACGTCGGCCTGCGCGAGCGCCGGCGCGTCGTTGGTGCCGTCCCCGGTCATGGCGACGAGGCGCCCCTGCCCCTGGGTCTCCCGGATCAGCTTGAGTTTTGCTTCCGGGGTCGCCTCGGCGAGAAAATCGTCCACGCCGGCTTCGGCCGCGATCGCCGCCGCGGTGAGACGGTTGTCTCCGGTGATCATCACCGTGCGTATGCCCATACGGCGCAACTGCGCGAAACGCTCCTTGATGCCGCCCTTGACGATGTCCTTCAGCTCGATCACGCCGAGCACGCGCGTTCCTTCGGTCACAACGAGCGGCGTCGAGCCGCGCCGTGCGACGTTGTCCACCATCATCACCACTTCGCCCGGGAACGCTCCACCCTTGGATTCGACCCAGACGCGGATCGCGTCGGAAGCGCCCTTGCGGATTTCGCGCCCTTCGAGATTCACGCCGCTCATGCGCGAGTGCGCCGAGAACGGTACGAAAGTCGCTCCAAGAGACTTGATGTCGCGCTCGCGAAGGTTGAATTTCTGCTTGGCGAGCACCACCACCGAGCGGCCTTCCGGGGTTTCGTCGGCGAGCGATGCGAGCTGCGCCGCGTCGGCGAGATCGCGCTCGGTCACGCCTGGCGCGTGCAGGAAATTGGTCGCCTGCCGGTTGCCGAGCGTAATGGTGCCGGTCTTGTCGAGAAGCAGCACGTCCACGTCGCCCGCTGCTTCGACGGCACGGCCGGAGGTGGCGATCACGTTGGCGCGCAGCATCCGCCCGATGCCTGCCAGCCCGATCGCCGAGAGCAGCCCGCCGATGGTGGTCGGGATCAGGCACACCAGCAGCGCAACCAGGACGGTGATCGTCACCGGATTTCCGGTCTTGGTGATATCCACTGCGTAGATCGAGAACGGAAGAAGAGTGACCGTGGCGAACATGAAGATCAGCGTCATCTTCACCAGCAGGATGGACAGGGCGATTTCGTTTGGGGTCTTCTGCCGGCGCGCACTCTCGACCATGGAGATCATGCGATCGAGAAAGGCCTCGCCCTGATTGACGCTGACGCGCACCACCAGCCAGTCGGAGAGTACGCGCGTGCCTCCGGTGACCGAGCAGAAATCACCGCCCGATTCGCGGATCACCGGGGCGCTCTCGCCGGTGATCGCCGATTCGTCGACCGAGGCGACGCCTTCGATGACTTCGCCGTCGGCGGGGATGAAATCCCCTGCCTCGATGCGGAATACATCGCCCTTTTTCAAGGCGGTCGAGGCGACCAGGGTCCAGTTGGACGCCTTCGGCGAGTCGAGCTTCTTCGCCATGATGTCGCGCTTGGCGCTGCGCAGCGCCGCGGCCTGCGCCTTGCTGCGGCCTTCGGCCACGGCCTCGGCAAAGTTGGCAAAGATCACTGTGAACCACAGCCAAATGGTCACCGCAAGGATGAACGCCGGCGATGCCTCTCCCTTGCCGCCGAGCGCCTGAACCCAGAGGATCGTGGTGAGGATGCTGCCGAGGTACACCACGAACATCACCGGATTTCTCCATTGATGCTGCGGCAGCAGTTTCGCGAAAGACTCGGCGAAGGCCTGCCGCAGGATGCTGCGGGAAATGAGCCCGCGCGGAAGCAGGGGACTCGGGGAAAGTGCCTGGGTGCTCATGGGAAAGTGACTCCTGAAGGTCCGGGTTGGTGCGACGCTACTTGGTTCCGTAGAGCACGAAATGCTCGACGATCGGTCCGAGCGCAAGCGCCGGGATGAAGGTCAACGCGCCGATGATGACGACGACGCCGATGAGGAAACATATGAACAGCGGCGTGTGCGTCTCCAGCGTCCCTGCGCCGGCGGGTACCTTCTTCTTCGCCGCCATAGAGCCGGCGAGCGCGAGAACCGGGATGATGATCCAGTAGCGCGCGAAGAACATGACCACACCGAGCGCGGTGTTGTAGAACGGCGTGTTCGCCGACAGTCCCGCGAACGCGCTGCCGTTGTTGCCGCTCGCCGAGGAGAAGGCGTACAGGATTTCGCTGAAGCCGTGCGCGGCGGGATTAGCGACGCCCGCGCGGCCGGCGTCGGCCATCACGCCGACGGC
>JBGPTG010000256.1:0-5292 GCA_041490545.1 Gammaproteobacteria bacterium | reverse complement strand
TCAGGAGAAAATGAAACACCAGCCACATCGCCAGGGCAAGCGCGGTCACCCAGCCCGCCCAGTAAAAGGACTGCCGCAGCACCTGCGCCCGCGCCTCCGACCTGGAGCGGCTGAGATCGTAGGCGAGAAACAGGCCACCGGTCCGCGAAGGGCGCAACTCCTCGTGCTCGCTGCCCATCAGCACCCCGGCGTCGGCGAGCAAGGCGATGTGGTCCTCGTCGATGTCTATCCGCGCGGGGCGCCCGCGAACGGTTCTAACCCCCTCGTCCCGGTCGAATTGCGGCAGGACGTCTGCGATGTTCCGCCCCAGCCAGGCACGCCGAGTCGCGGCGGTGACGATGTTCTGGTCGTCCGTCAAGGCGGCAAAAACGTAGTCGTGGTTGTGCGCCAGCACGGCGATCTCGTGCTGCGCGGCGGCCTCGTCGCCCTTGAGCAGCAGATACTCCAGGGTGCTTTGCAGGCGGGACATCTCCTGGGCCAGGCGCTTGCGGGTATCGTCGTCCGCCGCGCGTTCGGCCTGGGGCACGTGATACAGAAGATTCACCGCGCTCAGCGTCGCGGCAAAGGCCAGCAGAATGAGCGGGACCGTGAGCTTGAGCGACGCCGGAATGCGGATGTTCACGGTGGCAGGCTCGCCAGCGGTCCCGGCGCAAGCACTGCTTCGATTTCCAGCCCGGTGCGCAGCAACTTTGCTTCCAGCATCAAGGCCATGAGCCGGCGTCCGGCTACCGCCAACTCCGGTGTCGCCCCTCCGAGCATCCTGAGGTTTTCCTCGCGGGACGGAATATGCAGGCCTTGCAGGGCCTTCAGGAACTGCTCTCCGGTCGTCTGTTGGCGGATACCCATGCGCCGCGCCGCGTCCTTGGGCTCGCGCTTCAGGTAGTCAATCGCGCCGAACCACGCGGCAAGCAGCGCCTGTACTGCCTTGGGCTGCTTGTCGAGGACGGTCGCGCGTACCGCCAGGAGATCGACGATCTCGCCGGGTATCTGTGTGCTGTCGAATAGCGTGGTCGCACCGGCGCGAAGCAACTCGGCGCGATACGGGTCAAACGTCACGGCGCCGTCCACCTGGCCCTTCTCGAACGCACTGGGTTGCTCGTTCGACTCCAGCGGCACGACCTTGACGTCCCTCGCCTGCATCCCGTTGAGGGCCAGCGCCCGGCTCAACACGAACGCACCCAGGGCGCCGCTTTCCACGGCGACCCGTTTGCCTTTGAGGTCTTTCATGGTCCGCATGCCACGACGGCCTACGACCACATCAGCGCCGTGGGACACGTCTACCACCAGGATGATGCGCGGCTGCAACCCATCCACGGCCAGGCCGAACAACTCATCCAGACTGATCACCATGCCGTCGATGGCTTGGTTGCGAAAAGCGCGGAGGACTTCGCTCGCCGACGGATACTCTACAAGCTGGGCCGCCTTGGGGTTCAGCTGACCCAGCTCCCGCGCCAGGTAAAGCGGTTCGCTTCCTATCCAGACATTGGTACCGATACGCAGCGCAGATTCCGGCTCGCGTACACAACCGATCAACGGGAGCAAAAGGGCGACACATGCAAGAACATACAGATGTTTTCTCGTGCGCAGCCATGCATTCATTTGGTTCTCACCCTCCCCCCGGTGCGAAGAGGTAGCCCTCGTTGCGTATGGTCCTGAGGTACCGCGGATGTTCGGGGTCGGGTTCGATCTTCTTGCGCAACCGCATGATGCGCAGATCCACGCTGCGGTCGAACGGGTTCCAATCACGTCGCTGGGTCAGATTCACGATGCGTTCGCGAGAAAGAGCCCGGTTGGGGTGTTCCGCAAGCGCCTTTAGCAGATCAAACTCCAGCGGGGACATCGACACTTCCTTACCCTTCTCATCCGTGAGTCGATGCGCGGCGAGGTCGAGAACGCATCGTCCGATGCGCACCCGCGCTGCGCCAAGATCGGCACGCCCCGCGGCCGAGGTGCGGCGCAGCACGCTCTTGACGCGGGCGAGCAGCTCACGCGGATCGAAGGGTTTGGGGACATAGTCGTCTGCACCCATCTCGAGCCCGACTATGCGGTCTACCACCGTACTGGCGGAAGTGAGCATGACGATGGCGGTGCTCGCGTAGCGCTCGCGCAAATGCCGCGCAAGACTCAGGCCGTCCTCGCCGGGCATGTGGATGTCTACCAGCGCCAAGTCGATGGGACGCTGGGCGGCAATCGCCCGCGCGGCGCCGGCGCCCTCGGCGCCGATCGCCGCGTAGCCGTGGGCGGTGAAGTACTCCTCCAGCACCTCGCGTACGTCCGGCTCGTCATCGACGATCAGGATCGTGGCCTTTTGGCTCATGGACGCTTGCCCTCTCCTATGGCCCCGGACATACGGGCGATTGCGCCCACGGCTGGACGGGCAAATCATACAGGTACTGCGTTGCCATGTGCCCGGGTTCCGGGTGCGTGAAACAAACGAAACAAAAATAGCCTCCCGTTGAAATTCGCCTGACGCACCCGTCCACTAGACTGCGCGCCAATTCCTGCTTTACGGAAGTCAGTTGCAATAGCTCGACGCAGTCTGCATTTCCCGGGCAGTCAGTCCTTCCGGATATTACGGCCCGGCGACGCTTCAGGTCCCCTTTGAACACCAAGGAGTGTAGCCATCACCCCGACAAGTTCGTATCGTCCAGTCCCCGTGGCTCAAAGTGCTTCCCTTCGCGCCGTCTGCTTCGCTGCCGTGCTTGGACTCACCACTGCACTCGGCTACACACTTGGGCTCGCTGCCGCGCTCGGATTGATCATGCTGACCGCCGGCAGCGCACGTCCGAGTCAGCCACCGATCGCCGGCGCCGCGCCCGCGGCCCTGAATCCATCTCGATTCATTCTCAACGCGCTGCTCGTGCCGGCACTCGACGCCGATGCCGTGCCGTTGCGCTGGGTAGATCCGCGACCGGCATTGCGCTGTGGACCGCATACCACGGTGCGCGTGAACCGCGAGCCGCTTCTTGCCGGTGCATTGGTGCCCGACACGCCGTTCGAGCTCGAGTGGCAGGCGGACGGATGTCGCCCCTTCGGTGCGCACGGGCCGCGGTTCGACGGAGGGGTCAAGCTCACGGTGTTCAGGGAGGATTGGGGATTCAGCGCCATGGTCGAGCCTTCTGGCCTGCGTGTCGCATCGGCAGAAAACGAGACCATCCTGATCCAGCCAGGCGCGGCGTCGATGCCGCAATGCGTCGAGGCCGGCGGGCCCGTCGAGCCGACAGCCATCGTTGCAGACCGGTCACTGCCATGCCGCTGACCATCAAACCACAGTCCAAGGATAGAACACTAGTCGTATTGCCTTCGGGAGTCATGAATGCAGATTGAGCCCTTTTTTCGCGAGGCAGGGACCGGCCACGGGGTCGTATGTACACACTCGAACGCGGGCGCCTCGGGACAGTGGCGGGCGCCAATGGAAGCGCGCGTCGTGCCGGCAGCCGCGCTTGCCTAGCGCCTTACTTTCTTGAAATCGCACATCCAAAGGAGACTGCAAATGGGAACATTCCTGTCGCTTTCGTACGGCTTGGCCGTCTACGCGTTCTTCATGGCGACGTTTCTCTACGCGATCGGTTTCGCCGGCAATTTTGTCGTTCCGAAGTCGATCGACACGGGCGCGCCTGCGCCCCTCGTCGAGGCGCTGATCGTGAACCTTCTGCTGCTTGGTCTGTTCGCCGTGCAGCACAGCATCATGGCACGGCGGTCGTTCAAGCACTGGTGGACGCGCATCGTGCCGCCAGCGGTGGAGCGCAGCACTTACGTGCTCGCCGCCACCCTGGCGCTCGCGCTCCTGCTCTGGCAGTGGCGGCCGATCCCCGAACCGGTCATCTGGAGTGTCGAGAGCGCCGCCGGCGCGCAGGTGCTCAGGGCCGTGTTCTGGCTCGGGTGGACGGTGCTGCTGGTGAGCACCTTCCTCATCAACCATTTCGAGCTCTTCGGTCTGCGCCAGGTATTCGCGCGCCTGGGCGGCCACGAGCTTCCCGAGCCGGAGTTCAGGGCGCCGCTCTTCTACCGCTACGTGCGCCATCCCATCTATCTCGGCTTTCTGCTCGGTTTCTGGGCGACGCCCGTCATGACCGCCGGGCATCTGTTGTTTTCGATCGCCACTACCGGGTACATTCTCGTCGGCATCTGGTTCGAGGAGCGCGACCTCATCGCGCAGTTCGGTGAGCAATACCGCCGCTATCGCAACCAGGTCGGGATGCTGCTGCCGGGCCGCAAGGCTCAATGAAATTCCACAGGCATTCCTTCGTGATAGTGATCACGCGGAACTGAGCGCGCATGCATCAGATTGAGCCCTTCTTCCGTGAAGCTGGAACCGGCCCCGGGGTCGTATGCACACACTCGAACGCGAGTACCTCGGGGCAGTGGCGGGCGCTCATGGATCTTCTGGCGGCGAGGTTTCGCGTTCTCGCTCCCGATTTGTACGGTTCCGGCAAGAGTCCCGAGTGGCCTTCGGACCGCGTCATCCGTCTTCGTGACGAGGTCACGCTCATCGAGCCGGTCCTTGCCAGAGCCGGCTCGCCTCTGGCGCTGGTGGGTCATTCATACGGCGCCGCGGTCGCGCTCATGGCGGCCTTGTCGAGTCCCGGTCGTATACGTGCAATGGCCCTCTACGAACCGACGCTGTTCGCGCTTGTCGACGCGGAGAGGTCTGCGCCGAACGAGGCTGACGGAATCCGCAACGCGGTAGCTGATGCAAGCGCCGCCCTCGACGCGGGAAACCAGGACGCCGCCGCCGAGCGGTTCATTGACTACTGGATGGGTGAGGGAAGCTGGAAACAGACTCCGGATCAGCGCAAGGCTCCGATCGCCGCGTCGGTGACGAACGTGCGCCGATGGGCACACGCCTTGTTCACCGAGCCCACGCCGCTGGCGGCATTCCGTTCGCTCGATATTCCGGTGCTCTACATGGTCGGCAAGCGCTCGACAACGTCGGCTCGCGGGGTGGCACGGCTCCTGACGAATGCACTGCCGCGAGTCGAGGTAGTGGAGTTCGAGGAACTTGGCCATATGGGCCCGGTTACCCATCCCGACCGAGTCAACGATGTCATTGCCCGATTCCTCGGCGAGGGCCTCAGCCGGGAAATGCGCGACGTCGAAGCAAGCGCCGAATGACGGCATTCGCCACGGGCTTGCAGATCTTGGCCGCGGTCGGGAGTTGCCTGAGTGTCGCCTTGCTGATTTACGGCGCCTATTTGGCGTGGCTGGTTCGGTTCGGCGGCGCGATCACGGCAGCCCCGCCACCGCGCCCTCCTTCGGATAGCCGATCGCGTAGCTCACATTGAATTTCAG
>JBGPTG010000255.1:0-5324 GCA_041490545.1 Gammaproteobacteria bacterium | reverse complement strand
AGTACCTCGTCGAAACCAAGGAAAAGTTCGATCACATCGCGCTGGATTTGCCGGATCCGATCGGTCCGGCTACCGCTTTGTACGAAGAGGGGTTCTTCCGGGATTGCAAGAAAGCGCTGACACCCGGCGGAATCCTGACCATGCACATGGGGTCGCCCTGGTCGCATCCCGACCGCGTCAGGATGCTCTATGGGCGACTCGCGAAGATGTTCAAGATTGCGCGGCCTTATACAATGTTCATCCCGCTCTACGGAAGCCTGTGGTCGATGTGCGCCTGCTCTGACTCAACTGACGTCGCTGCGGTCAGCGCACCGGAAATCGATACGCGGATCGCCAGTCGCGCTCTGGCGCAATTGCAGTACTACAACGGCGGAACGCACCAGGCGCTGTTCGCGCTCCCAAACTTCGTACGGGGGCTGACCGTTGACGCGGTACCCAAGCCACGGCTGGTCGCCACGAAGAAGCGTGCCGCCGGCGGCACGAAGTAGACTGCGCTCCCCCTCAGGTAGCCACGGGCGGCAGAGCCTTGGGTATCGCTTTTTGGGTCCCGCCCCGGTTCCCCAGAAACGGAAATTCGGGTTCCGGGGTGCGGCCGTCGACGATGTCGGCCAGCGCCAGACCCGATCCGCAGGCCAGCGTCCAGCCGAGGGTTCCATGTCCGGTATTGAGGAAGAGATTGGGATATTTCGTCCGCCCGATGAGCGGGACATTGTTCGGTGTGGCAGGTCGCAATCCTGTCCAGAACTGGGCCTGCTCGGCCCTTCCAGCCCTCGGAAACCACTCGAAACTGCGCTTCAGGAGCGCCCGGCAGCGCAGTTCGTTTATCTCCGTGTCGTAACCGTTTAGCTCGGCAGTGCCGGCCACGCGCAAGCGATTGCCAAGCCGGGAGAACACGATCTTGTGTGAATGGTCGGTGAGACTCACCTGCGGTGCTTCGTCGCCGGCTTCCAGCGGCAGGGTGATCGAATAGCCTTTTACCGGATACACAGGCACGGCTACCCCGATCGACCTGAGGATCAACGGGCTATAGCTGCCCAAGGCGGCGACATAGGCGTCGGCGCGCAGTGACTCTTCGATTCCCTGCTCATCGTCGATGACCACCCGGTCAACTACGCCCCGGATTGTTTCGATACGCTTCGCGCTGACGTTGAAGCGGAAACTTACGCCCAAGTTGCGGCATAGCTCTGCGAGGCGCAGGGTAAAGAGCCGCGCATCCCCCGATTCGTCCGACGCCGAAAAGACGCCGCCAACCATGTTCACCCTTGAATTCCTCAGCGCTGGCTCGATTGCGATGCACTCCTGCGGCGTCTTGGCCTCGGTATGAAGACCGCGGTCCTCGAGCCATTCGATCTGCGCCCTTGCTCTCTCGAATTCGCGCCGCTCATCGTAAAGGTGCAGGATTCCCGACACTTGGGCGTCGTAGCGTATGCCGATGTCGTGCCTCAACAGTTTGAGCTGCTCGCGGCTATAGAGGGCCAGCGCAAACGCCGCTTCTGTGTTCCGCCGCGTCCGGCTCTCGAGGCACTCCAGCAGGAAGCGCAAACCCCAAAACCACTGCGCAGGATCCGCGCGTGGCCGGAACAGCAGAGGGGCGTCCTCACGACCCAGCCAGCGCAGGATCGTGAGCGGCGCGGTCGGATTCGCCCAGGGTTCCGAATGGCTGACGGAGATCTGCCCTCCATTGGCGAAACTCGTTTCCAGGGCCACATCGGATTGCCGATCCACGACTGTCACCTCGTGGCCGGCCCGCGCGAGATACCAAGCGCTGGTCGTGCCGATGACCCCGGCGCCCAGAACGACCACTCTCATGCGGTCCTCCTAAAAGCAGAATGGGGCAAGACTTCCGCTTGTCCCCCATCGCTTCCGCCAAGGGGAGTGCCCCGCCGCCCGCGTACCAAAACGCAAAGCGATGCACGGTTGCACTCGGCTGCGATACCGCCGCGGGCCCTTCCGGCAAAAGCAATCTACTCTGTTGGTTAGTGGCGGACAAGGCGGCACGTCCGCCGTTTCGAGAGAAATTTCACGGCGCGGGAGCCACGCAGGCCGATACGACTAGGAAGAAACGTCCGCGAAGGCCCACCGACCTCTCGGGGCGGCCCGAAAACTACTTTCCCGAATAGGGAATCACTTTTTGCCGCTGTTCACCCAGGCCCTTGATGCCGAGCGTGACCACATCTCCGGGCTTCAGCCAACCCTGGGTCGGCTTCATGCCAAGGGCGACTCCCGCCGGCGTACCGGTGGTAATGATGTCTCCGGGCAGCAGGGTCATGTAGTTGCTGACATAGGAAACGAGCTTGGCACACGCAAAGATCATGTTCTTCGTATTCGAAGACTGCCGGCGTTCGCCATTAACGTCGAGCCAGATGTCCAGGATCTGCGGATTGGGGATCTCGTCGGTGGTGACGAGCCAAGGCCCGATCGGTCCGAAAGTATCGCAGCCCTTACCTTTGTCCCATTGGGATGACTGCAGCTGGAAAGCGCGCTCTGACACGTCATTTACGATGGTGTAACCCGCTACATAGTCGAGAGCCTTGTCTTCCGGCACGTACTGCGCGCGACTACCGACGACTATCGCAATCTCGACCTCGTAGTCGAGCCTGCTGGAACTGCGGGGCTGCTGAATATCGTCGTTCGGCCCGCTGATGCTGGTCGTGGCCTTCATAAAGATCACCGGTTCGGCCGGAATCTGGAGCCCCGCTTCGCGCGCGTGGTCAACGTAGTTCAATCCGATCGCCACGAACTTTGAAATGCCCGTGTATGGAACGCCAAAGCGCGGATTGCCGCGCACCAGAGGCAGGGATTCGGGGCGGATCTTGCGCAGTTTCGCCAGCCCTTTGGGGGAGATGGTGTCCTGGTCGATGTTCGTGCTTACCCCGGACAAGTCGCGCAACTGACCTTGTGCGTCAATGACGCCCGGCTTTTCGAATCCGTTCCTGCCGTAACGACAAAGCTTCATTTTCTTGTTTCCTTTCCCCTGTCTTGAGACCATCCGCCTGCCATGCAACGCAGATGACATATGCAAATTCGTCGGGGAGAATTATATCAGCGCCCACCGCGAAAATACACTTAACCAAATTTAATCAGTTACTTACAACGGCTCTGCGCTACCGAGGGGTCCGCGGACGTCCCGAAAGGACCCGCAGGATGTTCTCGATCCTAGCCGACAGACTGGGAGGCACGGCCAGCGGCGCCGGGCTCTGCGCGAGCGGCGCGGCGCCTTTCGTGTTCCTTGAGATGACGCTTGCGGACCCTGATCGATCGCGGAGTGATTTCGATGAGTTCGTCGTCGCCGATGAATTCCACCGCAAGTTCCAATGTAAGTCTGATCGGCGGAGTCAGAACGATCGCTTCGTCCTTTCCGGCGGCGCGGATGTTCGTGAGGTGTTTCTCGCGAATCGGATTCACCACCAGATCGTTGTCCCGACTGTGAATTCCTATCACCATGCCTTCGTAGACTCGCTCCCCCGGACCGACCATCAGGCGACCGCGCTCCTGGAGCTTCCACAAGGCGTAGGCGACCGCCCCGCCCTCTTCTCCGGATACCAGGACGCCGCTGCGGCGCGATAGGATTTCCGCTTTCATCGGTGCGTACTCGTCGAAAACGTGGCTCGCGATGCCGTTACCCCGTGTCAGATTGAGAAACTCCGACTGAAAACCGATCAACCCGCGGGCCGGAATCCTGTAGTCCAGACGGACACGGCCCCGGCCGTCGGACATCATGTCCAGCAGGTCCCCGCGTCGCGCCCCCAGCGCTTCCATGACTGCCCCCTGGTGGATTTCCTCGACGTCTACGGTGAGAACCTCGAACGGCTCGTGCCGGGTGCCGCTGACCTCCTTGATGACGACCTGCGGACGCGATACCGCGAGTTCGTAACCCTCGCGCCGCATGTTTTCGAGGAGGATGGTGAGATGGAGTTCGCCGCGGCCCGACACCACGAAAACGTCCGCATCGCTGGTCTCCTCGACTCGAAGCGCGACGTTCGCTTGCAGCTCGCGCTGGAGCCGCTCCCTTAGCTGACGGCTGGTGACGAATTTCCCCTCCTGCCCGGCGAAAGGCGACGTATTTACCTGAAAATTCATCGTCAGCGTCGGCTCATCCACTTTCAACAGAGGTAACGCTTCGGGCTGCAGCGGGTCGGCCAGCGTAACGCCTATCCCGACCTGCTCTACGCCGGTCACCAGAACGATATCTCCGGCGACGGCCTCGTCCATCGGAACCCTTTCGAGACCTCGAAAGCCCATGACCTGGTTGATCTTCGCTTTCACCGGAGGCCGGTCCCCGTCGAGCACCAGCACTTCCTGGCCAGTGCGTACCCGGCCGCGGGAGATCCGGCCAATCCCGATGCGCCCGACATAACTCGAATAGTCAAGATTGCTGATCTGTAACTGCAGCGGTCCGTCAGCGCTGCCTCTTGGCGGAGGCACGTGGTCCAGGATGGCCTGAAACAGCACCCGCATGTCCTCGCCCGGACTCTTCAGATCCAGTGTGGCCGTTCCGTTCAGCGCCGAGGCATACACGATGGGAAAGTCGAGCTGGGCCTCGGAGGCTCCCAACTTGTCCATCATGTCGAAAGTGGCGTTGACGACCCAGTCGGGCCTCGCCCCCGGCCGGTCTATCTTGTTGACCACCAGGATGGGTTTCAACCCGATCGCCAGTGCCTTTCGGGTGACAAACCGGGTCTGCGGCATGGGTCCTTCAACTGCGTCCACCAGCAGCAGCACCCCGTCGACCATGGAAAGCGAGCGCTCGACCTCCCCGCCGAAATCTGCATGGCCAGGGGTATCGACAATGTTGATGTGGGTACCCTGGTAGTTGACCGCAGTGTTCTTCGCCAGGATCGTGATGCCGCGCTCGCGCTCGAGGTCGTTCGAATCCATCACCCTTTCTGCCACATGCTGGTGCGCGGCAAAGGTGCCGGACTGATGGAGCAGCTTGTCAACTAGCGTGGTCTTGCCATGATCGACGTGGGCGATGATGGCAAGATTGCGAATGGAGCCGGACATTCCGGTGCTGCCGGTGAATCGGGCGCGCATTGTAACAGGCGGCCTTCCTCAGCGGTGCGTTTTCTGACGAGAACCGTCGCATGGATGCGCGTGCTGCCGAGCAAGAGTAGTCGAAGATGCGATTAGAATCACCGAATGGACGCACCCCTCCCCGGCGCCGCCCCCCGGTTCTTCGTGCCGGGGAATTTGTCCCTCGGAGCTGAAGTCGACCTGCCGGAGCGGGCCGCACGCCACTGCAACGTGCTTCGCTTGAACCCAGGCGAAGCCGTCATCTTGTTCAACGGCGAGGGCGGAGAGCACGCGGCCGAGCTCACCCGATT
>JBGPTG010000254.1:0-5332 GCA_041490545.1 Gammaproteobacteria bacterium | reverse complement strand
GGAGCACCGCCTGAAGTACCAGAGGCGCCGCGACGTCATGGTGCCCGGCCTGCTCGAGGCCGGCTGGAAGGTCGACAATCCCAGGGCCTCGATGTACCTGTGGGCGAAGATCCCCGAACCGTACGCGAAGCTCGGATCGCTGGAATTCGCGAAGAAGATCCTCACCGACGCCAAGGTGGCGGTGTCCCCGGGCATCGGCTTCGGCGACTACGGCGACGGCCACGTGCGCATCGCGCTCATCGAAAATGAAGCACGCACCCGGCAGGCGATCCGCGGCATCAAGGAGATGTTCCGCAAGGACGGGCTGGTCCAGGCATGAACATCGTCGACATCACCGACGCCGAGGGCGCCGTCGTCGCGCCCGACTGGCTCGATCGGGCCGAGAGCATCCATCGCCAGTTGCGCACCGCGCTGCCCGCCGATTACGGGGGAAAAATGAAGCGTGTGTTCGCCGGCGGCGCGCGCATGTGCGTAGCCGTGGACGGGAGCGAGGTGGCGGGGGTCGCCGTATACCGTTTCTACGAGAACACCTTCACCGGAAGGCAGCTCTACGTGGACGACCTGGTCACCGACGAGAAGCGGCGCTCGACCGGCGTGGGCCGCACGCTGCTCGGGTACCTCGAGCGCAAGGCGCGCGCGCTCGGCTTCGACAACCTGTCGCTCGACTCGGGCACGCAGCGCACCCAGGCGCACAAGTTCTACTTCCGCGAGGGCATGGTAGTCACTTCGTTCCACTTCGGGAAAAAGCTCAAATGAAACCGATCAACGTGGGGCTGCTCGGCATCGGCACCGTAGGCGGGGGCACCTGGGCGGTGCTCTCGCGCAACCGCGAGGAGATTTCGCGCCGCGCCGGCCGCGACATCCGCATCAGCGTCGTTGCCGACAAGGAAGTCGAGAAGGCGAAGAAGCTCACCGGCGGCAAGGCGCGCGTCACCGCCGACGCCTTTGCCGTGGTGCGCGATCCAGAGGTCGACATCGTGATCGAGCTGATCGGCGGCACTACCATCGCGAAGGACCTGGTGCTCGCCGCGATCGAGAACGGCAAGCACGTGGTCACCGCCAACAAGGCGCTGCTCGCCACCCACGGCAACGAGATCTTCGCCGCGGCGCAGAAGAAGGGCGTAATGGTCGCCTTCGAAGGGGCGGTCGCCGGCGGCATCCCGATCATCAAGGCGCTGCGCGAGGGCCTGACCGCCAACCGCATCGAGTGGATCGCCGGCATCATCAACGGCACTTCGAATTTCATCCTCTCGGAAATGCGCGACAAGGGCCTCGCGTTCGACACCGTGCTCAAGCAGGCGCAGACGCTGGGCTATGCCGAGGCCGACCCCGCCTTCGACATCGACGGCGTGGACGCGGCGCACAAGCTGACCATCATGGCGGCGATCGCCTTCGGCATCCCGATGCAGTTCGACAAGTGCTACAAGGAAGGCATCTCGAAGCTGACGCAGGCCGACATCCGTTACGCCGAGCAGCTCGGCTACCGCATCAAGCTCCTGGGCATCGCCAAGCACGTAAAGGAGGGCATCGAGTTGCGCGTGCATCCGACGCTGGTTCCCGTGCGGCGGCTCATCGCCAACGTCGAGGGCGTGATGAATGCGGTGCTGGTGAAGGGCGACGCGGTGGGCCAGACGCTGTACTATGGCGCGGGCGCCGGCGCCGAGCCCACCGGCAGCGCGGTGGTCGCGGATCTCGTCGACATCACCCGCCTGCACACAGCCGATCCCGAGCACCGCGTGCCGCACCTCGCGTTCCAGCCCGACCGCATGTCGAGCATGCCGATACTCCCGATGGAGGAGGTGGTGACGTCGTACTACCTGCGCATGCAGGTCGCCGACCGCCCCGGCGTGCTCGCCGACATCACCCGCATCCTCGCCGACGCCTCGATATCGATCGACGCCATGGTGCAGCGCGAGCCGGCGGAAGGCGAGCAGCAGGTCGACATCATCATGCTCACCCACCAGACGCGCGAGAAGAGCATCAACATCGCCATCGCCAAGATCGAGAAGCTGCCGGTCGTGACCGGCAAGGTGACGCGCATCCGGCTCGAGGAGCTGGGGCCGGCGTGACCGCGCCGATGCGCTACGTCAGCAGTCGCGGCGGGGCGAAGCCGCTGCCGTTTACGGAAATCCTGCTCGAAGGGCTGGCGCCGGACGGGGGGCTGTTCGTGCCCGGGGAATTTCCGAAGCTGGGTGCTTCGGAACTCGCCGCGATGCGCGGCATGAGCTACCCGGAGCTGGCGTTCGCGATCCTCGCGAAGTTCGTCGACGATATTCCTTCGGACGACCTGAAGCGGCTCGCCGACCGTACCTACACGAAGGAGATTTTCGGCAGCGACGACATCACGCCGGTGAAGAAGCTCGAGCCGGATCTCTATCTCCTCGGCCTCGCCAACGGGCCGTCGCTAGCCTTCAAGGACATCGCGCTGCAGCTTCTCGGGAATCTCTTCGAATACTTGCTGGACAAGGACGGCAAGCGGATCAACGTCGTCGGCGCGACTTCCGGCGACACCGGCTCCTCGGCCGAGTACGCGCTGCGCGGCAAGAAGAACGTGCAGGTCTTCATGCTATCGCCACTGGGCCGCATGAGCGCGTTTCAGGCGGCGCAGATGTATTCGCTGCAGGACGCCAACATCTTCAACATCGCCGTGCGCGGCGTGTTCGACGACTGCCAGGACATCGTCAAGGCGATATCGGGTGATTTTGCGTTCAAGGCGAGGCATCGCATCGGCGCGGTCAACTCGATCAACTGGGCGCGCATCGCGGCGCAGGTGGTGTACTACTTCAAGGCGTGTTTCGCCGTAGGCGGTGAAGTGTCCTTCGCCGTGCCTTCCGGAAACTTCGGCAATGTCTACGCCGGGCACGTCGCGCGCAGCATGGGCCTTCCAATTAAACAGCTCATCGTCGCCACCAACGAGAACGACGTGCTCGACGAGTTCTTCCGCACCGGGTGCTATCGCGTGCGCAAGGCGGCCGAGGTAAAGGCGACGAGCAGTCCCTCGATGGATATTTCCAAGTCGTCGAACTTCGAGCGCTACGCGTACGACCTCGTCGGACGCGACGGTTCGACGCTGCGCGGCCTGTGGGAGACGCTTGATCGCGAGGGGGTCCTCGATCTTTCCGGTAGCGAATACTTCCGGCGCGTCGGGGAAACTGGATTCGTTTCAGGGACGAGCACGCATGCCGACCGCGTCGCGACCATCCGCCGCGTATGGAAGGACTACCGCGTCATGATCGATCCGCACACCGCCGACGGCATGAAGGTCGGGCTGGAGCACCGGGAGAAGGGGGTGCCGCTCGTCTGCATGCAGACGGCCCAACCTGCCAAGTTCGCCGAAACCATCCGCGAAGCGCTCGGGCGCGAGCCTTCGCGGCCGGCCGGATTCGAGAATCTGGAAAAACTGCCACAGCGTTTCGAAGTCATGGACGCCGACGTCGGGAAGATCAAGCACTACATCGCAGGGGCGACGTCGCGTTCGGTGTGAAGGTGGCAGCGATTGACGCATGTTCTCAAATATGAGAACATCGCGAAGTGGCGTATGCCGTCGAATACTTCCATCCGAGAGTACTCGCAGAAGTAGAGGCGTGGCCCGCGGATATTCTCGCGGACTATGCGCGGATGGTGGAGCTTTTGATGGAGCATGGTCCGAATCTGCGGCTTCCGTACTCGCGTGCGTTCGGAGGAGGGCTTTTCGAGCTCAGGCCAAGGGGTCGGTCGGGCATCGGGCGAGCGTTCTATTGCTTTCTCATGGGCCGGCGTGTCGTGGTGCTGCACGCATTCGTCAAGAAATCGCAGCAGACGCCCGACCATGAATTGAAGCTGGCTCGCAAACGAATGAAAGAGGTACTCCATGGCTGAAATCAAATACAAACCCGTCCGGCATGACCACGTAGCTTTTCTCAGAAGGGCAAGAAAGCGCCGCGGTTTCCAGGTGGCCTATCAAGCTCTCGCTCCCGAATACGCGGTGGCAGGCGAAATGCTCGCTGCGCGCGCACGCGCCGGGCTCACTCAGGAAGCGGTCGCAATCCGCATGGGAACATCCAAGAGCGCAGTGTCTCGTCTCGAGTCGGCAGGCAAGCACGCACCGTCACTGACCTCATTGAAGAGGTATGCCAAGGCCGTGGGATGCAAGATCGAGATTCGGCTGATTCCTCAGCGATAGGGTGAAGTACAGCCCGCGAAGTTCGCTCATGCCGTCCGCCAAGCGCCTGGGCGGGAATCTTCACGGTCGGCTGGATTCGAGAGTTTGGACAAACTCTGCAGTGTTTCGAAGTGGACGCCGACCTCAGGCAGAATCAAGCACCATATCGCCGCGGCAATATCACATTTGAGCTACGGATGAACATGTTCTCGCGACTTTTTGGAAAGAAGAGCCTTGCAACTCCGCTTGAGGCGTTCATCACCTCTATTACAATGGAGCGATCTCGCGCGACCTATCATTCGGTGAAGGATAAGAGCCTTCGCCTACCTGCGGCACTGTCGACCCTAGCTCTATACCTGGTTCAGAGATTCTCTAGCGGGCTACGCGAAATGTTGGCGAAGTTGGACAAACAGTCGTACCCGACCAACGACAGCTTTCCCTATGACGCCGTTGCATTTGAGGCTGCGGCGTACTGCCATTATTGGCTGATGCGAGACATGCTCAACGCCGAAGATGATGATGAGACAAATGATGAAACCTATTTCGAATGTTTGAAGAACTCAGCCCGCATAACCAGTTCTCTTCTTGCTGGCAAAGTGCCGTTTGATCTGCCGAACGATCTACTCATGAAGCGCAGCATGGGCTACTCGTTCGAAGAAAAACGCAAGTCGGCCAGGCCAGAGGAAAAGTTTGCACAATTTCTAATTTCTTCGATTCAAAGCCGGTCGCCGCTAGTTAAAACCTCAGTTGGCATCGAGAGCCGGCTGCCACTCCAATTAACTGTGGCCTCATACATTCCGATCTTTGAATCAACGTATCTAGTGGAATTCAAACACGCTGCAAGAGTTATGTTTCTCGCAGACCAAGAAGGGACGCTCTAATGGCAATGCCCGACAAGGCGCTCAACCGGCGCATTGGGTAGCTAATTCGTTGGACAGAAGACTCGCGCGATTCCAGGGCGTGCGTTTGAGTAATTGTTCGCATCAAGACGTTCGGTGTCTGAATCAGTTTGAATTGATTCGCAAGTACGACTGCCTGGGCTTCCCCCGTTTTCCCGGACACTACCCTAAGCCTTTCCAAGCTTTCTCGAACTCATCCGGGCTGACCAGACCGAGAGTCGAATGTCGACGCCGTGGATTGTAGAACCCTTCGATGTAATCGAACACATCGGATCGCGCCTCATCCCGGGTC
>JBGPTG010000253.1:0-5353 GCA_041490545.1 Gammaproteobacteria bacterium | reverse complement strand
TACCTCGGCGTCTGGGACCGGCGCATCATGCGCATCATTCTCCCGGCGGGACTGCTCGGCACCGCGATCGGCACGTTGACCTTCCGGCAACTCGACGATAACTGGATCCGCATTCTGCTAGGAGTCATCGCGCTGGGATTCCTCGCGTACAACCTGTATCCGCGGTCCGCGCCCCGGCGCAAGCCCTCGGACGGCGAAGGCTGGTTCTGGTGCACGCTCGCCGGATTCACGAGCTTCGTTTCGCACATCGGCAGCCCGCCGCTGCTCGTGTACGTGCTGCCGCAGAAACTCGACAAGGTGGTATTCATATCGACGCTGCTCGTATTTTTTGCCGCGCTGAACTACGCGAAGATCGTGCCCTACTGGTGGCTGGGACTGCTCGACTTGCGCAATCTCGCGACTTCGCTCGCGCTGATCCCCATCGGGATCGCCGGCACTTACCTTGGCGTCTGGCTACAGACGCGCATCGATGCCGCGTGGTTCTACCGCATCGTGCACCTGCTGCTGTTTTTCACCGGGTCCAAGCTGCTCTACGACGGCATCACGCAGCTGTAGGCAGTCGAAACCGGGATCCTAGGGAAGGTCTGATTGCCGTCATGCCCGCGAAAGCGGGCATCCAGCAAGCGGCTGAAATTCCTGGATTCCCGTTTACGCGGGAATGACGAAATCAAAAATTATTCAGAGCTTCCCTAGCGCCTCGGCCCGCCGCGGTCGCGGTAGATGTCGCGGCCATGATCGTGGACGTCGCGCCGTAACTGCCGCCGCTCTTCCGGGCTCATGTGCGGATCGCGCTGCGGAATCGCGTTGTGCGGCCCGGCATCGCGCGCCGGGATCTGCTGGGGCGGCGCCGGACGCGCGGGCACGGGTCCGGGACGCGCGAAGCGCGGGCCCGGCGGCTGGCCCTGTTGTGCCTGCACCGGCAGCACGAGTGCCCAGAACAGGGCAGCGCCTGCCATCACCATCAGAAATTCCTTCACCGTTTTCTCCGCGTTGCGCGTTCCAGGAGTTGCCCGGGTTCCGGCTGCCTCGCCGGGGACTGCCGACACCTTAACCCAGCCTTGTAAATTATTTACGATGTCGGCCCGCACCGTTGTAACAAGTTGTTTCGGGAGCCGACCGGGCAACGCGCCGTTACCCCGCGAATGCAGCCGCGCCCCGCGCCGGGTTACGATACCGCTCCATGACCGACCCCAAGACAAGAATACTCGTCGTCGACGACGACCTGCGCCTGCGCGACCTGCTGCAGCGTTATCTTACCGAACAGGGTTTCGCCGTCCACACGGTGTCCGACGCTCCCGGCATGGACAAGCAGCTCGCCCGCGAGCGCGTCGACCTGCTGGTGCTCGACCTGATGCTGCCCGGCGAGGACGGGCTGTCGATCTGCCGGCGCCTGCGCGGCGGAAAGAACGCATTGCCCATCATCATGCTCACCGCGAAGGGCGAGGACGTCGATCGCATCGTCGGCCTGGAGATGGGCGCGGACGACTACCTGCCCAAGCCCTTCAACCCCCGCGAGCTGGTCGCGCGCATTCACGCGGTGCTGCGAAGAAGGGCCGCGCCGCTTCCGCCGGGAGCGCCCTCGGCAGAGCCTGAAACGGTGCAGTTCGGCAACATGACGGTCAACCTGGGGACCCGCACCCTGGAGCGCGACGGCCAGACGATTTCTCTGACCACCGGGGAATTCGCGCTGCTCAAGGTGCTGGTCACGCATCCGCGCACGCCGCTGTCGCGCGACAAGCTCATGGAACTCGCGCGCGGCCGCGAGTACGAAGTGTTCGACCGCTCGATCGACGTCCAGGTATCGCGCCTGAGGAAGCTCGTCGAGGGCAATCCGGCGCAGCCCGTATACATCCAGACCGTCTGGGGTTTCGGCTACGTGTTCGTGCCGGATGGAAAACCGCATTGAGCCGGGCTGCGGAAACGCTCGCGGCGGCCCCGCTGGACCGTAAGCGGGAGGCGGGTTCGCGCGTGTCGCGGATGGCGGCGCTGTGGCCGCGTTCGCTCCTGTGGCGCGCCTTTCTCCTGCTCGCCGGCCTGGTGCTCGCCACCACCGTGGCGTGGTTCGAGATTTTCCGCGCTTACGAGATCGAGCCGCGCGCGCGCCAGATTTCGCAGAATCTGGTGAGCATCGTCAACCTGACGCGCACCGCGCTCATCACGTCCCAGCCCGAGCGCCGCCACGAGCTGCTCTCCGAACTCGCCGAACACGAGGGCATCCAGGTCTATCCCGCCGAGCCCGGCGAGCGAACCGTACCGCCCCCCGACCGGCCACTGGTACGCCTTGTCAGTGAAATGGTGCGCCTGCAGCTCGGCGAGCGTACGCGTTTCGCGGCTGAACGCGAGGGCGAGCTGGGATTCTGGGTGAGCTTCCAGATCGACGACGACGAGTACTGGGTGCGCGTCCCGCGCGAGCGCATCGAGCGGCAGATCGCGTTGCGCTGGCTGGGCTGGGGCGCGCTCGCCCTGGCGCTGTCCCTGCTCGCGGCGTACTTCCTCGTCTCGCGCCTCAACCGGCCGCTGCGAGCGCTGGCATCGGCGGCGAGCGCCATCGGCAAGGGAAAAATTCCCGATCCCGTCGCGGAAACGGGCCCCGAGGAAATCCGCACGCTGTCGCATGCGTTCAACCAGATGTCGAAGGACCTCGCGCGGCTCGATGCCGACCGCGCGCTCATCCTCGCCGGAGTCTCGCACGACCTGCGCACGCCGCTGTCGCGGCTGCGGCTGGGGCTGGAGATGAGCGGCGCCGACGTACAGCTGAAGGACGGCATGACGGCGGACATCGAGGAGATGGACCGCATCATCAGCCAGTTCCTGGATTTTGCGCGCACCGACGGCGGCGAGATGCCGCAAGCTGCCGATCTTGCCGCCATCGCTGCCGAGGTCGCCGAGCACTTCCGCCGCCACGGAAAACCGGTCGCGACCGATCTCGCGAGCCCGGTCCGGTTGCCGATGCAGGCGATGTCGATGCGGCGCGTGATCATGAACCTGGTGGACAACGCGCTGCGCTACGGAGAAAAGGACGTGGCCGTCGCGGTGCGCGCCGAACCGGACGCCGCGGTGCTGGAGGTCACCGATCGCGGCCGCGGCATCCCGTACGCCGAAACCGAACGCCTGAAGCAGCCGTTCACCCGGCTGGAAGTCGCGCGCAGCGACAAGGGCGGCGCCGGCCTGGGCCTGGCGATCGCCGAGCGCGTGGTGCGCTCGCACGGCGGCAGCTTCGAGCTGCTGCCGCGTGAAGGCGGCGGCCTGCTGGCGCGAATCCGGCTGCCTTTGCAGGCGAGGGCGGACTGAAACCGCGGCACGGCGCCCGAAAGGCCCCACCGGCACCGGGTGTTTCGTTCGATTTAGTTCGCTTTGGTTCGCTTTGGTTCGCTCAAGCGCGACAAGGCTCTATACTCGAACGCACCGCTTCGACGAGGAACCGAGATGAAGACCTACCGCATCGCCACCATCCCCGGCGACGGCATCGGCAAAGAGGTCGTGCCGGCCGGCCGCAAGGTGCTGGAGGCCCTGGCGGCCGCGCGCGAGGGCCTGCGTTTCGAATTCGAGAACTTCGACTGGGGCGGAGATTACTACCGCAAGCACGGCGCGATGATGCCCGCCGACGGCCTCGACGCCTTGCGCGGCAAGGACGCCATCCTGTTCGGCTCGGCGGGCGACCCGGACATTCCCGATCACGTCACGCTCTGGGGGCTGCGCCTCGCGATCTGCCAGGGTTTCGACCAGTACGCCAACGTGCGCCCGACGCGCATCCTGCCCGGCATCGACGCGCCGCTCAAGCGCTGCAAACCCGCCGATCTCGACTGGGTGATCGTGCGCGAGAATTCCGAAGGCGAATACGCGGGCGTCGGCGGACGCGCCCATCAGGGGCATCCTATTGAAGTCGCCACCGACCTGAGCATCATGACCCGCGCCGGCGTGGAGCGCATCATGCGCTTCGCCTTTCGCCTCGCGCAGTCGCGCCCGCGCAAGCTGCTGACGGTGATCACCAAGTCCAATGCGCAGCGCCACGCGATGGTGATGTGGGACGAAATCGCGGTGCAGATCGCGCGCGAGTTCCCCGACGTCAAATGGGACAAGGAGCTGGTGGATGCGGCCACCGCGCGCATGGTCAACCGCCCCGCGTCGCTCGACACCCTGGTCGCCACCAACCTGCATGCGGACATCCTCTCCGACCTCGCCGCGGCGCTCGCCGGGAGCCTGGGGATCGCGCCCACCGGCAACATCGATCCCGAGCGCCGCTATCCGTCGATGTTCGAGCCGATCCACGGTTCGGCCTTCGACATCATGGGCAAGGGCCTGGCCAATCCGGTGGGCACGTTCTGGTCGGTCGCGATGATGCTCGAGCACCTGGGCGAAACCGCCGCGGCGCGGGAGGTGATGCAGGCGATCGAAGAGGTCACCGCCAACCCGGCGCTGCACACGCGCGACCTGGGCGGCCGGGCCACGACCGCCGAAGTCACGGCGGCGGTGTGCGCGCGGATCGCAGCGGGCGCGAAGCAGCGCCACGCGGCCTGAACGTTCCGGTACACTTCGCGACAATTCAAAAGGACAATCCACCATGAAGAGACTGCTTGCGGTGCTTGTTGGTCTGATAGTCGCGCCGGCGGCGCTCGCGCAGATCTGCCCGGAGAAAAACCTGCTGTACTTCCAGGCCTTCCCCGCAGGGGGCGAATCCGACATCTCGGCGCGGCACCAGCAGCTCGTGCTGAAAAAGAAATGCCCCGCTATCGAAACCATCATCCAGTACAAGCCCGGCGCCGGCGGCGGCCTGATGTGGGCACAGTTGAATTCGCTTCCCCTGGATGGTCTCAACATCGTCGGCATCAACCTGCCGCACATCGTGCTCGCCCCGTTCGAGGGCCAGGTGCAGTACAAGACCGATGACATCGCGCCGACGTACTGGTTCCACTACACCCCGGACGCGCTGGTCGTGTCCGAGGCCAGCCCCTTCAAGACCTTCCAGGACTTCGTCAAGGCCGCGAAGGCTGAACCCGGGAAGATCACGCTCGGGGGCTCCGGGCTCAACTCCGCGAACCACGCCGCCCACGAGCGTCTGGACAGAGCCTTCGGCATCAAGACGAGCTACATCCCGTTCAAGGGCACCGGCGACATGACCCCCGCGGTGCTCGGTGGCCACGTCGCCGGCGCGATGTCGTACAACGCCTTTGCCATCAACAACAAGGGCAAGATGCGCGCGCTCGCGATCGCCATGGACAAGCGCCACCCGCAGCTGCCCGACACGCCCACCTTCCGCGAGCTGGGCGTCGACTGGGTCGACGGCGCCTTTCGCGGCATCGGCATGCCGAAGTCCACGCCTCCCGAGCTGCGCAAGCGCATGTCGGACCTGTGG
>JBGPTG010000252.1:0-5365 GCA_041490545.1 Gammaproteobacteria bacterium | reverse complement strand
CGCGGCGAACGGATTCGACGGGAGCGGCACCGCTTTTTCCTCGTTCCACCGTGAACGCGTGCGCACCAGCAGCGTCGCCGACACCAGCGCGAACACCGCGCCGATCAGCGCAAAGGTGCCGCGCCAGCCGAACAGGTCGGTGACCGCACCGCCGACCGCCGGACCCAGGGCCTGCCCGCTGATCGTGCCGATGATGAAGCGCGCGATCACCGGCTGGCGTTCTTCCGCGGCCACGCGGTCGCCGATGTAGGCCATGCCGAGCATCACCGGCGTCGAGGCGAACAAACCCGTCGCGAGCCGCATCGCCGCGAGCGAGGCGAGGTCCTGCGCGAGCGCACAGCCAAACGAGGCCAGGGCCGCGCCCACGAGCGAAAACGTGACGACGCGCAGCTTGCCGAAGCGGTCGCCGAGCGGCCCGTATGCCAGCTGCGCACCGGCGTAGGCGAAGGCGTAGGCCGAAATGATAATGGCGGTGGCGGAAATGCTCGCGCCGAATTCGGTCGCGAGCACGGGCAGCATCGGCTCGACCGCGCGCAACGCCACACCGGAATTGGCGCTCGCGAGCGCGAGCAGGAAGATAATTTCCTTCACTGCTGCCGGGGGCCTCCTATTGGACCGTCGCCCCCGAATCGCGCACCACCTTGCCCCACTTGTCGTAGTCGACCTTGAGGTAGGCACCGAACTGCGCGGGCGTGTCCGGGTCGGGCTCCATGCCCGTGGGGACGAGCAGCTTGCGCATCTCGTCGGTGCGCACCAGCCTTCCGATCTCGCCGTTCAGCTTGGCGATGATTTCCTGCGGTGTGCCGGCCGGGGCAAGCATGCCGACCCACACGATCGCCTCGTATCCGGGCACGCCGGCCTCGGCGATGGTCGGCACGTCAGGCATCTCCGGCGAGCGCGTCGCGGTGCTCACGCCGAGTGCCTTCAGCCTTCCCGCTTTCATGTGGGGGATCGCGATCGGCGTGCCGACAAAGCTCACCTTGATGATGCCCGACATCAGGTCCTGCTGCGCCGGCCCGCTGCCCTTGTACGGTACGTGGTTGAGCTTGATGCCGGCCATGTACATGAAGAGCTCCGTGACGAGGTGCTGCGCGCCGCCGTTGCCGGAGCTGGCGAAGTCGATCTTTCCCGGCTGCTGCTTCGCGAGGGCGATCAGCTCCTTCACCGAATTCACGCCGAGTGAGGAGTGCACGACCAGGACGTACGGGCCGGAAGCGATCCGGATCACGGGCGCGAAGTCGGCGAGCGCGTCGTACGGCATCTTCTTGTACACGTGCGGCGCGATCACGAAAGGCGACGCGGTGAGGAGCAGCGTGTAGCCGTCCGGCCTGGCCTTCGCCACGTAGTCCGAACCGATCGTACCTCCGGCGCCGGCCCGGTTCTCGACGAAGAACTGCTGCCCGAGCGACTCGGAGAGCTTCTGGGCGACCATGCGCCCCGGCACATCGGTCGTGCCACCCGGCGAAAGTGGAATGACGATGCGCACCGGGTGTGCCGGGTACGACTGGGCGGCGACCGCCGCCGAAAACAAACATCCGAATGCTGCAGCGACACAACGCATCACAATCTCCTTCCTTTCCTTTACCGCGATCTTCTTGTAGGCCCCTGAGCCCGTCCCCTCATCCACGATATACCGGTTCCGGCTGTGCAAAGAACGAATGCAGGATGTGATAGACCATGAGGTAGTTCTTCTGCTGGAAACTCGCGTGCGAGATCCCCGCCATCACGGAGAATTGCTTGTCCGGATTGGGCAGCCGCTTGAAGAATTCGATCAGGTCGTCGATCCCCGCGATGCCGTCCCATTGACCGCGCATGATGATGGTGGGCACGCCGATTTTCGCCGGATCGACGAGCGGCAGCTTCGAGCACATGTCCACGTAGGTGCCGGTCGGGACGGAATCGTCGAGCGCCACGATGGCCTCGGCAAAGGCATCGATCGTCGCCTTGTCCGCCGTGCCGGGATGATCTCGCTCGAAAATGCTGTGCACGAACGCGCGGTCGATCGGCCGGCGCATCTTCGCGGAGAATTCCGCAAGTTTTTTCTTCCGTTCCGCGAGCGTCGCGCTACCCTCCCCGGTCCACACAAAGGCATCCAGGGCAAGGCGCGCGACGCGTTCCGGATGCCGCTGCGCGAACAACGCCGCGCGTAGCGCGCCCGAGGAAATGCCGTATACCAGCAACCTGCTTGCGCCGGTCTGCTTGAGGATGTACTCGCTGCCCGCGGCGAGGTCGTCGGCGCCGTTGGGGATGTCGCAGGTGATCGGACGCGACTTGTCGGAGCGCCCGTAGCCCTCGTGGTCCATGCACCAGGTGTCGAAGCCGCGCGCCGCGAACCACTCCATCACCGAGGAATCGGGCCGCCCCGGCACCTGCAGGTCGAAGGTCGGTTGCGAAGCCATCGACGAGCCGTGCACGAAGAGCACGGTGCCGTGCTTCTGCGCGCCGGCGGCGGGCGGCTTCTGCCACAGGAAGAGCTTCACCGCGCCCTTGGGGATCCAATGTTCCTTCCCGGGGTGCGCAACGCGCGCGGGCGATGCCGTCTGGTTCACGTCAGCTCCTGTGAAAAGGACGGATTTTAGCATCCGGCGAGCGCCGGAACCGCCGGCCCTACGAACACTCGAAGGAGATGCCTTCCGCGGCGGAGCTGGTCGAGGTGCCGAAGGCGATCTTGCCCCGCCCGCGCAGCAGCAGGCGGTCGCGGCGCAGCATCACCTCGCGGTCGCCCTCGACGGCAACGTAAGTGCCGTTGGTCGATTCGTCGATGAGAAAATACTGCAGTCCGCTGCGCTCGATGCGCGCGTGCTGGCGCGAGGCGGTCTTCTCTTCGACGACGAAGTCGCATGTCTTGTCGCGGCCGAGCACCAGGACGGTCTTGTCGGGGGGAAAGTCAAGGGTGCGGCCGCCGGCCCGCAGGGTCAGCTTGGTTTGCAGGCGGGCACTCGACGATGCGAGTCCCGCGAGCTGGGTAGCGTCGTCGGTGTCGCCCCAAAGCACTTCGTAGACGTGAACCGCGTCCTGCTTCCCCTTCACCGAAATGGCGTCGAGATCGCGCAGGCCGCCGCGCTGCGTCGGAGGCAGCGTGTTCACGGTGACGCTGCTGGTGAGAACCTGGCCGGCCTTGGCGAGCCCCGCCAAGCGTGCCGCGGTGTTCACGCCGTCGCCCCAGAAATCGCCCTTGTCCTCCAGCACCGGGCCGAAATGGAAGCCGATGCGGATGGCGAGCTTGACCCCGTCGAAGGGCGCAAGCGCGGTGACGCGCTGCTGCATCTCGGTCGCCGCCTGGAAGGCCGCCGCCGCCTGGCCGAACACCACCATAAGCTCGTCGCCTATGGTCTTCACGACCCTCCCCTGGCGCTGCTCGACGATGCCGCGCAGTTCGTTGAGGCAGGCCTCGATCGCTTTGGCGGCGGGCTTGTCGCCGAGCTTCTCGTAAAGCTGGGTGCTACCGCTGACGTCGGCAAACAATATGGCGCGTTGGGTGGATACCAGGGTCATGGCAGTTTTGCATTGCGGAGTTCACCCGCTTTTTTGTAGAGTATCCCCTATTTCCCCCGGTCTGCCTACCGCCGGCCCAGCTTCTGGAGAAAAACATGAACGCCAACGTCAAGGTCGTCGAGCGCAAGTGCTACATCAACGGCCAGTTCGTCGCCGGCAAAAAACAATTCACCAAAATCAACCCGGTGGACGGCAGCGTCGTCGCACAGGTGCACGAGGCCGACCGCGACATGGTCGACGCGGCGGTGCGCGCGGCAAAAGCCGCGTTGCAGGGGCCCTGGGGCAGAATGGCGCTGCAGGCGCGCGTCGACCTGCTGCGCAAAGTGGCCGAGGGCATCGAGAAGCGGTTCGACGACTTCCTCGCTGCCGAAGTCGCCGACACCGGCAAGCCCGTGTCGCTCGCCAGCCACCTCGACATCCCGCGCGGGGCGGCAAACTTCCGCGTGTTCGCCGACATCGTGCGCACCTACGGCACCGAATCGTATTTCCTCGACACGCCCGACGGCAAGGGCGCGGTCAACTACGCGATGCGCAAGCCGCTCGGCGTGGTCGGGGTGATCGCCCCCTGGAACCTGCCGCTGCTGCTCCTCACCTGGAAGCTCGCCCCGGCGCTCGCCTGCGGCAACACCATCGTGGCGAAGCCCTCGGAGGAGACGCCTTCCACCGCCACGCTGCTCGCAGAGGTGATGCACGAGGCCGGCGTTCCTGCGGGCGTCTACAACGTGGTGCACGGCTTCGGTCCGGATTCGGCGGGAGAATTCATCACCACCCACCCCGGGGTCAACGGCGTCACCTTCACCGGCGAGACGACCACAGGTTCGGCGATCATGAAAGCGGTCGCGTCCACGGTGAAGCCGATCTCCTTCGAACTCGGCGGCAAGAATGCCGGGATCGTGTTCGCCGACTGCGATTTCGAAGCCGCGGTCGCCGGCATGGCGAACGCGATCTTTTCCAATACCGGACAAGTGTGCCTCGCGCCCGAACGCGTCTACATCGAGCGGTCGATCTTCGATCGCTTCGTCGCCGCGCTGAAAGCCAGGGCCGAGGCGCTGGTGCTCGGTTTCCCGCAGGACAAGGCCACCAACATGGGGCCGCTGATCTCTAAGCAGCACCGGGAAAAAGTCCTCTCCTATTACGAACTGGCAAAGAAAGAAGGCGCAAAGGTGGTGACGGGCGGGGGCGTGCCGAAGTTCGGCGACGCGCGCGACAACGGCTGCTACATCCAGCCGACGTTGTGGACCGGGTTGGCGGAGAGCGCGCGCACCGTGAAGGAAGAGATCTTCGGGCCGTGCGCGCACCTCGCGCCCTTCGACAAGGAAGAAGAGGCGATCGCCATGGCGAACGACACGCGCTACGGCCTGGCGTCGACCGTGTGGACCACGAACCTGTCGCGCGGCCACCGCGTAGCCCAGGCGATGGAGGTAGGGATCTCCTGGGTCAACTGCTGGTTCCTGCGGGACCTGCGCACGCCGTTCGGCGGCACCAAGCTCTCCGGGATCGGTCGCGAGGGCGGATTGCACTCGCTGAATTTTTATTCCGAGACCAGCAACGTCTGCATCAAGCTGTAATCCGATGCTCAGGGCGCTCGACTTTCCGAAGTGGATCGAGGAACACCGGCACCTGCTCAGGCCGCCGGTGGGCAACGCGCAGATCTGGGAGGACACGGATTTCATCGTCACCATCGTCGGCGGGCCGAACCAACGCACCGATTTCCACGACGATCCCTACGAGGAATTCTTCTACCAGATGAAAGGTGATGCTTTCCTCAACACCATGGAAGGCGGCAAGCCCCGGCGCGTGGAACTGAAAGAAGGCGCGATCTTCCTGCTGCCGCCGCACCTGCGCCACTCGCCGCAGCGCCCCGAGGCGG
>JBGPTG010000251.1:0-5390 GCA_041490545.1 Gammaproteobacteria bacterium | reverse complement strand
TGGCGTCATTCAGTGGGTGTCGTCGAGTCAGGCAGGATGACCAAGGATCTGGCGATCCTCATCCGTCCGGATCATCCGTTCCTGACTACCGACGAATTCATGAGCGCGATCGACGCTGAACTCAAGCGCCGCATGCACTGATCTTCCCCGCGCAAGCAGGTCTTTTCGATTTCAACGGCAAACAACCGCCCGGTCACGGCAAACCGCGACCCAGAACGAAGGGGGACTTGCCACCCCGGGCGAGGCGCTCGCCGCGGGAACAGCGGGCTGCCTAGCCAGCAGCCTGAATGTTCGAGGCCTGTTTGCCTTTTGGACCTTGCGTGACCTCGAAGCTGACTTTCTGTCCTTCCTTGAGCGTTTTGAAGCCGCTCATCTGGATAGCGGAGAAGTGCGCGAACAAATCCTCCCCTCCATCATCCGGGGTTACAAACCCATACCCCTTGGCATCATTGAACCACTTTACTGTACCTGTTGGCATAGAACCTTCCTGTTTAGAACCGTGGAACTTCCCCAACCCAGCTATGCCTGTACCTCAACGCAGCAGAGCAACGCAAGCCCACAGACCGCATCGAGGACAAACACAGGGAAGCCTTTTACGCGTTTTGGGAGGCGTCGTCAAGTGTCCAGGGAAGCGTCAACTCCTTGTTCTACCGGAACGTTTGCAGCCGGCTGGCGATCTACAAGCGGCTGGAAAGGCGATTCGCCACGGACCGCTTCTCGCAGCCGTTCGGTCCCCGGGAGGATGCGCGAAACTGCAGAATACCGGGCACGCGACCGGCGTTAATCGGTTTGACGGGTCATGGCTTCTGGCATAAGTTAATTAAGGTATGGCGACCCGTATGCGAGATGGCGTATTGCTTGAGGCCAAGAGGGCCAAAGTTAAACCTCCGCCTCTATTCAAGGTCATACTCTTGAATGACGACTATACGCCGATGGAATTTGTCGTCGCCGTATTGCAGACGTTCTTCTTGATGACACGGGAAAAGGCGACACAAGTCATGCTCAAGGTCCACCGCGAAGGCATGGGCATATGTGGGACATATCCCAAGGATGTCGCTACGACCAAGGTCCAGCAGGTGGTCGGCTACGCACGCAAGTATCAGCACCCGCTACAATGTGTCATGGAGGAAACGTGAACAAGCCATTTCCGGGGCAGCCCGGAACCGATTTGACCACACCCCAGTTCACTTACAGACGACACCCATGATCGCACAGGAACTCGAAGTCAGCCTTCACATGGCATTCGTGGAAGCTCGCCAGAAGCGGCACGAGTTCATCACAGTCGAGCACCTTCTGCTCGCGTTGCTGGACAACCCGACCGCCGCCGAAGTTTTGCGCGCCTGCGCAGCCAATATCGAGGAACTCAGGAAGGCACTCGGGGATTTCATCACCGCACATACACCTACGGTCGCCGGCACCGAGGAGATCGACACGCAGCCGACGCTTGGATTCCAGCGCGTCATTCAGCGCGCCATATTGCACGTACAGTCTTCGGGGAAGAAAGAAGTCACTGGGGCCAACGTCCTGGTCGCGATCTTTGGCGAAAAAGACTCCCATGCCGTGTACTTCCTGCACCAGCAGGGAGTCACCCGCCTTGACGTAGTCAACTATATCTCGCACGGCATTACCAAGGTGCCGTCGGCGAAGGAAGCAAAGAATGGAGCCGAGGCGGAACAGGAAACCGCTGGAGACGAACAGCAGTCTGGCGGAGCCCTGGAAACCTACACGCTCAATCTCAACGCCCAGGCGCTTGTCGGCAAGATTGATCCACTGATCGGTCGCGAACGCGAACTGGAGCGGGTCATCCAGACACTGTGCCGTCGGCGCAAGAACAATCCGCTGCTCGTGGGCGAAGCCGGTGTCGGTAAGACCGCCATCGCGGAAGGCCTTGCCCGGCGCATTGTCGAGGGGCAGGTGCCCGAGATTCTCGCCCGCTGCCAGGTGTACGCGCTGGATATGGGGGCGCTGCTCGCGGGAACCAAGTACCGGGGTGATTTCGAACAGCGCCTGAAAGCGGTTCTGAAGCAACTCGTGGACAACCCGAACGCGATCCTCTTTGTCGACGAGATCCACACCTTGATCGGGGCTGGCGCCGCTTCGGGCGGCACCTTGGATGCATCCAACCTCCTGAAACCCGCGTTGTCGACCGGGGCGCTCAAGTGTATCGGTGCGACCACGTATAACGAATATCGCGGGGTTTTCGAGAAGGACCACGCCCTGTCGCGGCGCTTCCAGAAAATCGATGTGCCCGAGCCTTCCGTCGAGGAGACGGTCGCCATTCTGCGCGGTTTGAAATCGCGCTTCGAAGCCCACCATGGGATCAAGTACAGCGGCACCGCCCTGACCAGCGCCGCCGAACTTTCCGCGCGCTACATCAACGACCGGCACTTGCCAGACAAGGCCATCGACGTCATCGACGAGGCGGGCGCGGCGCAAAAGATCCTTCCGAAATCGAAACAGAAGAAGGTCGTAGGCAAGCTCGAGATCGAGGAGATCATTGCCAAGATCGCGCGCATCCCGCCGGCGTCGGTTTCCCAGGATGATCGTGCCGCCCTGAAGAACCTGGACCGCGACTTGAGAGCCGTAGTCTTCGGCCAGGACAAGGCCATCGACGCCCTTGTATCGGCGATCCGGACAGCGCGCTCGGGGCTCGCCAATCCTCAAAAACCCATCGGCTGCTTCCTGTTCTCCGGTCCGACCGGCGTAGGCAAGACCGAGGTGGCGCGACAGCTGGCTTACTGCATGGGAATCGAACTGCACCGGTTCGACATGTCTGAGTACATGGAGCGGCATGCGGTGTCGCGCCTGATCGGCGCGCCGCCGGGCTATGTAGGCTTCGACCAGGGCGGCCTGCTGACCGAAGCCGTCACCAAGAAGCCGTACGCAGTACTGCTCCTGGACGAAATCGAAAAAGCGCACCCGGATATTTTCAATATTCTTCTCCAGGTGATGGACCACGGAACGCTTACTGACAACAACGGCAGGAAGGCGGACTTCAGGAACATCATCGTTGTCATGACAACCAATGCCGGCGCGGACGCGCTTAACCGGCCAGTAATGGGATTCACAGCAAAGAAGGAGCCTGGCGACGAAAGCGCAGAGATCAAGAGACTGTTCTCCCCTGAGTTTCGGAACCGGTTGGACGCCACGATCTCGTTCGCAACGCTGGACCACGACGTCATTCTGCGCGTGGTAGACAAGTTCCTCATGCAGCTCGAAGGGCAGCTGCACGAGAAGAAAGTCGAAGCGGTATTCACCGATGCTTTGCGAGAGCACCTGGCAAAACGCGGCTTCGATCCGCTGATGGGAGCGCGCCCGATGTCCAGGCTCATCCAAGACACCATTCGTCGCGCTCTTGCCGACGAGTTGTTGTTCGGTCGTCTTGCAAATGGCGGCAAAGTCACCGTGGATATCGACGAAGGCAGCAAGGTCACTCTCAAGTTTGCGGAGGAGAAACTGCCCGAAGTGGCCCCGGAAACGTAGCGAACGGCTGCGCCACAACGCGCCACCCTGGGTGGCAACGGGAGGCCGCCCCTGGGCGGCCTTCTCTATTGTGGGCACGCGCTTGACAGTCAGCCAGGCCCGAAGGAAACTCAACGCAAATTCAGAGGGGGTTCGCATGAACTGTGCGCTTTTCGCCGTGCTCGTTTCGGTAGCGATTCTTACCTCGGTCGCCCGGGCGCAGAGTGCCGATCCCAATCTCGGGCGCAACCTCGCGGCGGCCTGCGCAAACTGTCACGGCACGAACGGCGCTTCCATGCCAGGCATGCCAGTCCTCGCTGGCCAGCAAAAGGCCTACCTCGCACAGCAGATGCAGGACTTCAAGGTAGGTAGGCGCCCGGCCACCATCATGCATCAGATCGCCAAGGGGTATTCCGACGAGCAGATCGAAGCGCTTGCTGCGTATTTCTCGGCGCAAAAAGCCCGATAGGAGGCAAAGATGAGCCGAATCAGCCGACGCAGATTCCTGAAAGCCTCTGGTGCCGCCGCTGCAACCTCGCTTCTTTCCGCCTGCGCTACCGAACCTGCAGGACCTCAGAAACCGATCGGCCGGGTAATCGTCATCGGCGGTGGCTACGGTGGCGCGACTGCGGCCAAGTACCTGCGTATGTGGAGCGACGGTACGATTGAGGTGCTCCTGATCGAGCGCAACGCAGAATTCGTTTCCTGCCCCGCGTCGAACCTCGTCCTGGGGGGAACGAGGAGCATGGCCGACATTACCCGCGGCTACTCCAGGCTGCGGGAATACGGCGTTCAGGTGCTGCGCGATGAGGCTACGGCAATCAATCCTGAAAGGAAGAAAGTCTCCCTCAGGCGGATCGAGGACCTGTCCTACGACCGTCTCATCGTCTCCCCGGCAGTGGATCTCATGTACGAGCAGATCGAAGGCTATGACGCTGAAGCGCAGAAGAGTGTACTGACGGCCTGGAAGGCTGGCCCGGAAACCCTCGCGCTGCGCCAGCGGCTCGAGGCGATGCGCGACGGTGGCGTATTCGTAATCGCGATCCCCAGAGCTCCCTACCGCTGCCCGCCAGGGCCGTACGAACGTGCCTGCCAGGTGGCGCATTACTTAAAGCAGGCCAAGCCCCGATCCAAGGTGGTGATCCTGGACGCGAACGAGGACGTCGTCTCAAAAGCCGCGCTCTTCAAGGCTGCCTGGAACGATCTATACAAAGGCCTGATCGAGTACCGGGGCAACAGCGAGGTCAGGGCGGTGGACTCCAAGGCGTCGCTGGTAAGAACCGATTTCGACACCGTCAAGGGTGACGTGCTCAACGTGCTGCCGCCCATGCGTGCCGCCGATATCGCCCGCAACGCAGGCCTGCTTGCCGCGAATACGCGCTGGTGCGGCGTTGACTGGCTCACCATGGAATCCACGGCCCACAAGAACATTCATGTGCTCGGCGATGCGACGCTCTCCGCCCCGGCGATGCCCAAGTCCGGTCACATGGCGAACAATCACGGCAAGATCGCGGCTGCGGCGATCATCGAGTTGATGAACGGGAGAGAGCCGAATCCGCAACCGGTGATCGCCAATACCTGCTACAGCTTCGTCAGCGACAAGGAAGGCATCCATGTCGCCTCGGTGCACCGCTACGATGTCGCGCAAAAGACCCTCACGGTGGTGCCCGGCGCAAGCGGCGTGTCTGCCGCACGCAGCGAGTTAGAAGGAGGCTACGGGTGGGCGTGGACGCAAAACATCTGGGCTGACATGCTGGGCTAGGGGCATCAGCCGGCAAGTTCCCGCGCTCTGGAAGCCCTTGGGCCGCTCAGCCGGGAAGCGGCACGCGCACCTTGTGATCGAGCCAGCGCCGGCGTGCCGCTTCCGAGAGAGGGCGCAATTCGGGTTCGGTGCTGGAACGTCGCCAGAAAAGCGATTTCAGGGTGGC
>JBGPTG010000250.1:0-5406 GCA_041490545.1 Gammaproteobacteria bacterium | reverse complement strand
GTGTCGGCGATGACCGGCATATCGCCGTAAGCCGCGAGCATGCCCACGGATTGCGACCCCTGCCCGGGGAAAACCATGGCGATTCTTGCAGTCATCACATCTCTACGAAAACCGCGCCCCAGGTGAAACCCCCACCGACTGCCTGCAGCATCACCTTGTGCCCGGACCTGATCCGTCCATCGCGAATGGCCACGTCCAAGGCCAACGGCACGGATGCCGCCGAGGTATTCCCATGGCGGTCCACCGTCACGACCAGCTTCGATGCATCGATGCCGAGTTTTTTGGCGGTTGCTTCGAGTATGCGCGTATTGGCCTGGTGGGGAATGAGCCAGTCGATGTCGGCAACCTTGGCACCGCAGAGGGCCAGGGTCTCGCGCGCAACCTCGTCCAGCACTTTGACCGCGACCTTGAATACCGCTTGTCCATCCATGCGCAGGTAGGGCGATCCCGCGATCTTGCCGTGGGAAATGTTTCCGGGCACCGAGAGAATGCCCGCATGGGAGCCATCGGCCCGCAGCACGCTGCCCAAAATACCCGGCCGGGAATCGGCCTTCAGCACCACCGCGCCCGCACCGTCCCCGAACAGCACGGCGGTGCCGCGATCGCTCCAGTCCACGATGCGCGAATACACTTCGGCACCGACCACCAGCGCGCAACGATACTGGCCCGAGCGGATCAGTTTGTCGGCAATCGACAGCGCATAAACGAATCCGCTGCACACCGCCTGAATGTCGAATGCGGCGCAGCCCTTGGCGCCGAGCTTTGCCTGAAGTATGCAGGCGGTGCTGGGGAAGACGTAGTCGGGCGTGGCGGTGGCGACAATGAGCAGGTCGATTTCCTGTGGCGTGAGCTGCGCCGCAGCCAGCGCTGCGCGGCTCGCTTCGAGGCCCAGATCGCTCGACGCCTGCGAGGGATCGGCAATATGTCGCTGGCGTATCCCGGTCCGCGAGCGTATCCACTCGTCGGAGGTATCCATGCACATGGCCAGATCGTCGTTGGTGAGGATCTGCTGCGGCAGATAGCTTCCGGTACCGACGACGCGAGCCCAGGTCACGATGGCGTCGCCTCGGTCGCCTCGCTCGAGCCGAATCGCAGCACCAGCCGATGCAGAACCTGGTTGCGCACTTCCTCCATCGCCCGCTCGATGGCTCGCTCGAAACCGAACACGTCCGCCGACCCGTGGCTCTTCACCACGATGCCCTTGAGCCCCAGCAAGGTGGCGCCGTTGAACCGCCGCGGATCCAGGCGCCGGCGGAACGCAAGCAGTACCGGCACCGCCATCACACCGGCGAGCCGCGTAAAGAGGGTGCGCCTGAATTCCTCGCGTATGAAGCCCCCCACCATACGCACCAAGCCCTCCGATGCCTTCAGCATGACGTTACCGACGAATCCGTCGCATACGACCACGTCGGCTTCCCCCTTGTAGATTCCGTCGCCCTCGATGTTTCCTATGAAGTTGAGGCCGCTCTCGCGCAGCAGCTCCGAGGCGCGCTTGACCACATCGTTGCCCTTGATGTCCTCTTCGCCGATATTGAGCAGCCCGACGCTGGGCCGTTCCTTGTGCTCGACGGCCGCTACCAGCGTCGCCCCCATGATAGCGAACTGCAGGAGGTGCTCGGGGCCGCAATCCACGTTAGCGCCCAGGTCGAGAACATAGGTACTGCCGCGCGATGTCGGCAACGCAGAAATGATGGCCGGGCGGTCTATGCCAGGAAGCATCTTCAATACGAAGCGGGACACAGCCATAAGCGCGCCGGTATTGCCGGCGCTGACGCAGGCGTGCGCTTCGCCGCTCTTCACGAGATCGAGGGCAACGCGCATCGAAGAATTCTTCTTGTTGCGCAGAGCCAGCGCCGGAGATTCGTCCATCAGCACCACTTCGCTCGCATGATGCACGCGCAGGTGCGGGCTGGCCGTCACGCCACGCGCTTTCAATTCGGCCTCTATCGAGTCGCGCAGGCCCACGAGTACGACGTCCGCGTCGGTATGCGACTTCAGGAAACCAAGCGCCGCCGGCACCGTGACATGCGGTCCGTGGTCGCCGCCCATGCAGTCAACGGCTATAGTGATCGGCATGGGTCACGGTCGGCGGCGTGCGCGCCCGACTCATCCTGGCGCGTCCGGGCGCCATCGGCGCCAGCGCCCTACTCGCTCTTGCTCTTGAGGACTTTCTTGCCGCGATAGTAACCGCTCGGACTGATGTGGTGGCGCAAATGCACTTCGCCGGTGGTCGGCTCGACGGCAAGCGGTGGGTCGGTGAGGAAATCGTGCGAACGATGCATGCCACGCTTCGAGGGTGACTTCTTGTTTTGCTGCACAGCCATGTCAAAAACTCCTTCCCTTTCGTTAACCGCGAAGCAGGCGCGAAACCCCTGTCATCGCTTTTCGACGCGCCTGAGCGCCGCCAGCTTGCCAAACGGCGAAGAGCTTCCTTGCGCCGTCACAGCGACGGGTGCGCAGGCTTCGTGCCTGGGTACCGCAGGCAGTGCCAGGAGCACTTCGTCTTCCACCAACTCGGCCACGCCCATCGCTTTCGATGCGAGTACCCGGTCGATGTCGTCGTCCGCTTCCGCGATCTCGCGCAGGTTCCCGGCAAGCTGCAACTCGGTGTCCACCGCAATGGGAACGGAAAGCATGCCGAGACAGCGCTGGCAGACCACCTGCACGCATCCTGCAACCGAGACGCGCAGGCACGGCTCACCGTGGCCGGATATGCCGCCGCGCAGGACGTAGTCCAAGCCGCCCGTGGTGCACTGCATTTGCGCCAGACGCGGTAACTGCTCCATGCCCAGAGCACCCCTCTGCTCGAGCGCGCCGCGGGCAAACTGGAGGCCGTCTATCACCCCCGCTTGCGACATAAGGCGCGCATGATATTATGTTTGCCTCAGGCTGTCAAAAGAAATTCCAAGTTGTTCAGAGCGTTACTGCACTTTTGCGTGTTCGCCGCGGTCGCGTTGCCGGTGTCGGCCCAAGTCTACAAGTGGGTCGACGAGAACGGTATCACGCACTACGGCGAGCGCCCGCCACAAGGGCGCAAGGCCACCGAAGTGCCGGACAGACTCGCGACTCCAGCTCCGGAAGGGCCGAACAGACTGGCGATGCCCGCCCCGGATGCAAGTCCAGCCAACCGCGCGGATACGGACAAGGTCCGGGCCGAGGCGGACAAGCGAAGCGAAAACTGCATGCAACAGCGCGAGCTTCTGGCACGCCTGAAGCAAACTCCCAAACCCGCCAGCGAGCCGCACGAGGGGGCCGTGGCGCGAGATCCGGAGCGCGAAGCAACGCAGGCACGACAGGAACAGGCGGTCTCGAAAGCCTGCACCTAGGCTTGCGCTGCATGCGGCTTGTCCTTGCCTCCACGTCGCCTTATCGCCGGGCGCTGCTCGAGCGCCTCGGCATGCCTTTCGTCGTCGCGAATCCCGGCGTGCGGGAAGAGCGCCTGCCCGGCGAAGCGCCCGAGGGGATGGCCCGGCGTCTGGCCGAACAGAAAGCCGGGGCCGTGGCCGCACGTTTTCGCGATGCGCTCGTCATAGGCTGCGACCAGGTCGCGGTGAGCAACGATGAAGTGCTGGACAAGCCGGGCAATCGCGCCAACGCGCTGCGTCAGCTGCGCGCCCTTTCCGGCAGGGTTGCGGTATTCCACACGGCTGTTTGCCTGCACAACGCCGCGACCGCGGTCGCCCGAACCCGCGTGGTCGCCTGCAGGGTGACCTTCCGGGAACTCGACGATGCCATCATTGAACGATATCTGGAGCGCGAGCCGGCCTACGATTGCGCCGGCAGCGCAAAGGCGGAAGGCCTGGGCATCGCTCTGCTGAAGCGTATCGAAGGCGAGGACCCGAATGCGCTCATCGGGCTGCCGCTGATCGCGCTCGTCGATCTGCTGCGCGAAGAGGGCCTGGATGTTCTCTGAGGGTCGCGGCACGCTTTACCTGCTGCCCAATACCCTGGGGGATGCGTCGCCGGAAGAGACGATTCCGGCCGCGGCGCTGCATCACGCGCGCACGCTCGACTACATCATCGCCGAGGATCCAAAAACGGCGCGCGCCTTTCTGAAGCGCATCGCGCCGCGGCGACCGCTGCAGAGCATCCGCGTGGAACGGCTCGACCACAACACCCCGGAAAACGAGATTCCCGCCCTGCTCGACCCGCTGCTCGCAGGCAGCGACGCCGGCTTGCTTTCGGAAGCCGGATTGCCCGCGGTGGCGGACCCGGGCTCGAACCTGGTCCGGCTGGCGCACGACCAGGGCGTGCGGGTCGTCCCGCTGAGCGGGCCGTCTTCGCTGCTGCTGGCGCTCGCCGCGTCGGGCCTGGACGGCCAGCGATTCGCCTTTCATGGATATCTGCCGGCGAAACCCGGGCCGCTCGCCACCGCGCTCAGGACGCTCGAACGACAGTCGCTGCGCGACAGGCAAACGCAGATATTCATCGAGACGCCGTACCGCAACGACCGCACTCTCGCGACGCTGCTTGGCGTCCTTCGGCCTGGAACGGCGCTATGCCTCGCGAGCGATCTCACACTGCCGACCGAGACCGTTCGCACAAGGAAGATCGCCGATTGGCGCCGGCAGCCGATACAACTCAAGGGCCGTCCAACCGTATTCCTGTTTCTGGCTTAGAGTCCGTTTCAAAATTGCTTGAAACGGACCTAACTTAGGGGAGTATGAGGGGATATATCCCCTCATTTTGTAACCGGTTCTTAGCCGCGCCGCAGGTAATCAGCGCAGGTTGAGGTGCCCGGGCTCGGCCACCTTGATGAGTGCGCCTGCCATCGCCGCGCCGAAGCGCTTGGCGAAGCGCTCGGCGAAATTTTCCTTTTGGGTGAAATCGACGATTTCCTCGGCCTTGACCACCTCGCGAGCCACGAAATCCACGCTGCCGAACCCGTCCGAAAGTCCGAGTTCCACGCTTTTCGCGCCGGTCCACAGCAGGCCAGAGAACAGTTCCGGGCCTTCCTTCAATCGCTTGCCGCGCCCTTTCCTCACCACCTCGATGAACTGTTTGTGAATCTCCTCGAGCATCGACTGGGCATGCTTCTTCTGCTTTTCATCGACGGGCGCGAACGGGTCGAGAAAAGCCTTGTTCTCGCCGGAGGTCAGAACCCGCCTTTCCACCCCGAGCTTTTCCATGGTGCCGGTAAAACCCCAGCCATCCATGATCACACCGATGGAGCCGACGATGCTTGCTTTGTCCACGTAAATCCGGTCGGCCGCCGCGGCGATGTAGTAACCGCCCGAGGCGCAAATGTCCTCCACCACTGCGTACATCGGGATGTTCGGATAGATTCCGCGCAGGCGACGGATCTCGTCGTAGATGATCCCGGCCTGCACCGGGCTTCCCCCTGGCGAGTTGACGCGCAAAATCACGCCCTGGGTGTTCTTGTCCTTGAACGCGAGTTGCAGCGCC
>JBGPTG010000249.1:0-5430 GCA_041490545.1 Gammaproteobacteria bacterium | reverse complement strand
GATCCCGGAATAGAGCGGCGGCGCGAATAGAGAACGCCGAGTAACCATCGCGGCAGGCTTTTTGCGCCAGGGCGCAAGCCACGAAACACTTACCGGCGCCAGTTGGCCCCAGCACGAAAATATTTTCGTGACTGCCCACCCAAGCCGACTTCTGCGCCAGTGCGCGGATTACGCTTTTGTCGAGTCCGCGAGAGGTGCGATAGTCGATGTCTTCCACCGCGACGCCCTTCAACTTGGCGGCATGCAATCGTCGAGCCAGGGCCTGATTCTCTCGCCAGGTCCACTGCTGATCCACCAGCAAGCCAAGCCGCTCCAGGAAACTCAGTTCCCCCGCAGCCGGATCTTGCTCCTGCGCCTTCAAGGCGTCCAGCATGCCGAGCAGCCGCATGGCCGTCAGTTTTTCCATCATGGGTTCTGGCAGCATGTGGTCTCCTTACTCGAAGTATTCCGAACCGCGGATGTTGTCGTGCGGTGGGGTGGAAGCGGGCGGCGACGAAGATGGCGGTACCCGATCGAGCGAGTTTCGCAAGATCGATTCCACACTTTTGTAGCGGCATGCGCCGGTGGCCAAGGCACGCTCAGAGGCGGCTTCCGCACGTTGGGCGGAGTATTTGTCCGCCAATCGGATGATCCCCAGGCAGCCGCGATAATCCATCTCCGGGTGCGGCTTGTCGTTCATGATCCGCTCGAATAGCCGCGCTGTGTTGGGGCCGATGATCCTCGGCCCAATGCACCATGCGCGAGGGCGTCCACTCCAGATGCGCGCGGTGGCTCTTGGGACGATGTTCCTCATTGGTGACGGCCTGGCCACGTCCACGGCTGCGAAGGTGCGAAGCGATGCGCGTGCCTTTGTGAAGGATCTCTACCGTGGTGGGCGTGGAACGGATCTCGACCGGCTCATGCACCAAGTTGTAAGGCACGCTGTAGAGGTTCGCATCGAATGTTATGCGATAGTCGATGTTGACGCGGGCGCGCGACCACTCGCTCAGATCGAATGGTTCCATCGGCAGAGGCTTCAAGGCTGGTTTGTCGATCGCTGCCCAAGCCGTCGCCCGGTTTCCATCCTTCTTACGGAACGGCCGGTGATTCAACTTCTCCAGCAGTTCGCCGATGGCAACATTCAAATCTTCGAGCGAAAAGAATTTGCGGTTCCGCGGCGCCGCCACGATCCAGCGCTGGGCTACCTGCACGGCGTTCTCAACTTTCGCTTTGTCGTGAGTCATCGAATGCAGGTTGTGTGGGTACCACCTCGGGCCGATTCCGCATAACCCATCCCTTCCACCCGCTCCGGGGCACCGAGTACGAACTGGTCACACGAAAGCTTACCTGGGGTGAGGATCGGGTCTTCTATTACGATCTCGCTGGCGCGTTGAAGTCCTTTCTGACCAACGTGACGGACCTATTGCCAGAGGATGCCTTCGAGCGCCTTTCAGCCGGTCGGTCTGCCTTTCGGGTGGATGACCTTCTGGAACTCCGCCGTCGCATGGATGACCCTAGGCGGCGTGATGGTCGGGGCAAGGACATGTAATGAAAATATCGCCGCATATGGAAAGAGAAATTTGTCGCACGCCTCTGGGGTCTAAAGCTCATTTGTCATCATATTATGCATATATTGTGAGCAACCAAAGCGTAACGGAAGGTATTTTTTATCGTTGACAAAATTGAATATGAGGCATAATAGTACTTACATAAATAACACTGGGAGATCGCATGGCCAGACTCAAAAAGCCCAACCAAAAACTTCTCGAGCTCAAAAACACCGGTACCCTCAACCCTCATCCCGCGGCCGTCTCCGACACCTTGTTCCGCGAGAATCCCTTCTTCGATTCCAAAGACCTGCTGCAAGTACGCTACGAGATGCTGCGACGCCACCGGGTGGATGGGTCTTCTGTCGTGGAAGTCGCCTCGGTGTTTGGAGTTTCCCGTCCAACCTTTTATCAGGCGGAAGCTGCATTCGAAAAGGGCGGCCTGACGGCCCTGGTTCCCAAGCAGCGCGGCCCCAGGGAGGGACACAAACTGTCCGGCCAGGTGATCGAACACGTGCGGATGTTGAAGTCTTCCTCTCCCGGCTTGACCACCGTCGAATGCATCCGAGCCGTGCAGGAGAAGTTCGGCGTTACCGTTCATCGCCGCAGCCTGGAACGGGCGATGGCTGGCAAAAAAAAACCGCACAAGGCCAGTTGAGATTACCTCTGCCGGACACCGCCACCGAAGCATACGAGGTGCTGCGACAGCAAGTGGTTCGACCCAACGGACAGGTTGCGCATGCCGAAGGCCGAGGTGTTCTCATTCGCTGCGGCCTGGCGAGATGGGCGCAGCTCCAGTCCTTCCCCGCGGTGGCGCCACAACCCGCTCCTCGTCCGTGGCACGACCGATCTCAACCAGCCCTCTCCCCACTGGGGGAGACGGAACTCGTCAGACTCGTCGCTGGTTTGATTCTCAGCATTCGACCGGAGGTCACGCATGCCTGAACTGAAAATAACGGGTCAGCACTTGCAGAGGGATGCTTACCTTTACATCCGCCAGTCCACACCGCGACAGGTATTGGAGAACACCGAGAGTACGCAACGCCAGTACGCATTGCGTGATCGCGCCGTGATGCTGGGGTGGCCCTTGGAGCGCATTCACGTTCTCGACAGCGACCTCGGCAAGTCCGGTTCGCAGTCGGCTGGCCGGGACGGGTTTCAGCGGCTTGTCAGTGAGGTTGCTCTCGGTAAGGCGGGCATGGTGATGGGGCTTGAAGTGTCGCGGCTGGCTCGGAACTCCGCCGATTGGCACCGCCTGATCGAGTTGTGTTCTCTCGCCGGCGCGCTCATTCTCGACGAAGACGGGATCTACGATCCAGCCAACTTCAACGACCGGCTCCTGCTCGGCTTAAAAGGGACCATGTCGGAAGCAGAACTGCACTTCCTGAAGGCTCGGATGAGAGGCGGCGCGATCAACAAGGCAAGACGGGGAGAGTTGGAGATGCGGCCGCCGGTTGGCTTGGTCTACCGGGACGACGGCGTGCTGGTTCTTGATCCAGACGCCGAGGTACAAGCTGCCGTTCGACTGGTCTTCGAAACCTTCAACCGGACAGGGTCAGCCATGCAAACCGTGAAAGTATTCCACGAGCAAGGGCTGCGGTTCCCGCGTCGCATTCGCAAGGGGGTAGATAAGGGCGATTTACATTGGGTGAAGGCTGGTCATTCGAGGATCATCCAGATACTACACAACCCTCGCTACGCTGGGGCCTTCGTCTATGGACGCGTGCGCACCCGCCACCTGCCGGATGGCACGCACAGCACCACAAAAGTTCCACAGTCCGAATGGCAGTTTGTGATTCCCGGCATTCACGCCGGCTACATCACCTGGGAGGAGTTTGAGACCAATCAGAAGCGCCTCGCCGAAAACGCGTTGGGCTTTGGAAAAGCGCGGAAGGCCGGTCCGGCACGCGAAGGACCCTCGCTTCTGCAGGGTCGCGTCATCTGCGGAGTCTGCGGAGAACGAATGGGAGTTCGATATAGTATCGCCTACCAGCAGGTGGCTCCCAACTACATCTGCCAGGAGGCATCCGTCCGGCGGGGAGAGAAGGTCTGCCAATCCGTTCCTGGCAGCGCTGTTGATCGGGCGATTAGCGACCTGTTGCTGGAACTGATGCAGCCGATGACCCTGGAAGTCGCCCTGGCGGTACAGCAGGAAGTGGAGCTACGGATTACTGAAACCGATACCTTGCGACGCAAGCACGTGGACCGGGCGCACTACGAAGCCGAACTCGCGCGACGTCGTTATATGAAGGTCGACCCCGATAACCGACTGGTGGCCGACAGTCTGGAAGCGGAGTGGAACAACAAGCTCCGTTCCCTGGCTGAAGCGCAGGAGCAGTATGAGCAACAGACCCAGAAACAAAAGCTGTTGATAGATTCGCAGACGCGTGAGCAGTTGCTCTCCCTGGCCGCGGATTTTCCGCGAGTATGGAATGACCCGACCGTCGAACCTCGCGAGCGGAAACGCATTCTCCGCCTGCTGATCGAAGATGTGACGTTAATCAACGGTGAGATGATTCAGGTGCACGTGCGCCTCCGCGGCGGCGCCACTCGCAGCCTTACTTTGGCCAAACCCCTGCCGATCGCCCAGATCCGGAAGACGAAGCCGGAGGTGGTTGCCGAAATCGACGCTCTGCTGGATCACTACTGTGACCGCGAGGTCGCGGAGATTCTGAATCGGCGAGGACGGCGGACTTGGCAGAATGAGCCATTCAGCCTGAAGAAGATTGCGCATATCCGCCAGTCATTCAATCTGAAGTGTCGCTACAGCCGACTGCGAGCCAGGGGGCTACTCACCGCCAAGGAGATGAGCGTTCAGCACGGTGTAACGACCACGACAATCAATCTCTGGGCAAGAGAGGGCCAACTGAAAAAGCACCGCTATGACAATGCCCGGCGCTGTCTCTACGAGCCGCTGAATAAAGGAGCTATCCTAAAGGGCCAGGGCGGCCGTCGACCCAAACAGCCTATTTTCACCTTTGCGCAAGCGGGATGAGGTGCAGTATGAAACGTAAGCCTTATCTCTCGGCTTGTACGGCCGCGCCGGAACGATGCCGAAACCACAATGCAGCGCGAAGTTGTAATAGGCCGGGTTCAGATCCGGATCGTAGCGATGAGCCTTGGTCACGCCGGTCTTGGTGTTATCGGGAACCGCGATCGCCGGGATGCCGCCGAAGTGCTTGAGGGCATGCACGTGGGCGCACAGCCACGCTTCCATCTGCTGGTCGCGCGTCGCCTCGGCCCAAGTGTAGCTGCTCGCACCCAGTACGGCGACGAACAAGGAAGCTTGCCACGCAATGCCGGTGTGCCGGTCGTACACCGAAATCTGGCTCGTCCGCCCAATCGACGAACATCTTCTCGCCGGCTTTGTGTTCCTGCCGGAGCACCACGTCGAGCTTGGAACGCCAGCGCTGGTACAACTCGCAGAAGCGCGAGTAGCGATAGCCGTCCGGATTGGCCTGCCGGTATTCCTCCCACAGCAGTTGCAGAGTCACGTACTTGTTGCCGCGCAACTGCTCATGAATCGCGGCGAAGTCCGGTGGAGTGCGCGCAGGTTGTGGCTCGACCGGTGGCGTCAGGCGCGGGAACACCGCCGCTTCCATCCGTGCCTCATCCCAATCTTCCGGCAGCGGCCAGCTCAGCCCGGTTGCCTCGGCTCGTTTCAGGTACTTGTGAACTGTGCTGACGGCGATCGCGCAACTTCGCCCGATCTGCTGGTAGCCCGGTTTGAGTTCGAATCGGAGGCGCAGGACCTCCCGTAGTTTCCGCATGGACAGTCTCCTGGCCGGCAATCTGATCCTCCCCTTGGAGGGTTCATTGTGCCGGTTATGATGTCCAGCGCCGCCTTGCCTTTGAAATCATTCCGGGCATCGCGAAAACCATTCCGGGCTAGGGCGAAAACCGT
>JBGPTG010000248.1:0-5547 GCA_041490545.1 Gammaproteobacteria bacterium | reverse complement strand
CTGCCCAGGCGGCGCTGGTGCGCGTCAACGCCTTTCCCACCGCCGGGTACGCCGCGCTCTACGTCGGCATCGCCAACGGCGTCTTCGAGAAGCGCGGCGTGCGGGTGGAGCTGCAGTTCACGCCGAGCTCGCAGGCGCAGCGCGACGGGCTCGCCAAGGGCGATTTCGAGATCGCCTACGCCGCCGTCGACAACGCCGTGGCCATGGTGGAGACGGCGAAGCAGGACGTGATCATCGTTACCGGGGGCGACACCGGCATGAACGAGTTCATGGCGCGTCCGGAGATCAAGTCGATCCAGGATATCCGCGGAAAAAACCTGATCGTCGATGCGCCCAACACCGCGTACGCGCTGCTCGCCAAGAAAATACTCAAGAACGCGGGCCTCGCGGAGGGCCGCGACTACACGCTGAAGCCCATCGGCGGCACGCCCGAGCGCCTCGAGGCGATGGGGAAAGGCCCGGAGAACGCCGCCGGCATGCTCAATCCGCCGTTCTCCTACGCGGCGAAGGACAAGGGCATGCACAGCTTCGGCCGCGCCACCGACCTGCTCGGCCCGTACCAGGCTGGCGGGGCGTTCGTGATGCGCAGCTGGGCGCGCGCCAACGGTGCGGTGCTCGAGCGCTTCATCGCCGGGTACATCGAAGCGGCGCGCATGACCCTGGATCCGGCGAACCGGGCGCAAGTCGTCGCGCTCATCGCCACGCGGCTGAAGCAGGAAACGAAGGTGGCAGAGCGCAGCTACGAGTCGCTGCTGGAGCGCGGATTCGGGCTCGCGCCCGACGCGAAGTTCGACATGGACGGCTTCAAGGCCGTGCTGGCTTTGCGCGCCGAGATCGAAGGGCAGTGGGGCGGCAAGCCGCCGGCGCCGAACAAGTACCTCGACCTGGGCTACTACGAGCGCGCGCTGGCGCTCGTCGGTCCCAGGATGTAGGCGCGCGGGAGCCGCAATGCCCGTCAGAAAAATCCTCATCGTCGACGACTCGGCCACCAACCGCCACGCGCTCACCGAGATGCTGAAGAAGCACGGTTACCAGTGCAGCGTCGCCGCGACCGGCAAGGAAGCCATCGAAAAGGCGAAGTCGGAAAAACCCGACATGATTCTCATGGACGTGGTGATGCCCGACATGGACGGCTTCCAGGCGACGCGCACCATCACGCGGGACGAGGAGACGAAGCACATCCCGGTGATCCTCTGCACCAGCAAGAACCTGGAGACCGACCGCATCTGGGGCATGCGCCAGGGCGCGAGGGGCTACGTAATGAAGCCTGTGGACGAGAAGGATCTGCTGTCCAAGATCACGGCGCTGCGTTAGCGCGCCGACGCCTGCGAGACCGTCATGGAAGAAGACCTGGATTTCAGCAAGCGCAATCCCGTCAAAGTCCCGGAACCGCAGAAGGCGTCGATCTACGATGCCCACCTCGCGGAGCAGTTCTTCAAACTCGCGGGCACGCCCGAGACCGTGGCCGAGGGCAAGACCCTCTTCGAAGAGAACGAGAAGGGCAACCGGCTTTTCCTCAAGCGCGACAAGATGTACCTGCTGCTCGAGGGCGAGGTGAGCCTGGTGGCGAGAAGCAAGGTCATCGGCACGGTCAACAAGGGCGAGATCTTCGGCGAGATGGCCTCGATCAGCCAGACGCCGCGCAGCGCGACCGCGGTAGCCAAGCGCGCCTGCCGCGTCATCGGGCTGGACGACAAGGAGTTCCAGAGCGCCCTGCGCAAGATGCCCGATTTCGCCCTCATGCTCATGAGCGTGATGATCGGCCGCATCCGCGCGATCATCGCGCAGCGCGGCGTCGTGGTCGCGGCGGACGGCAAGCCGAAGGAAACCACGGTGTTCGACGAGAAGTCGCGCAGCATCCTGGCGCGTGCGATGGGCGAGCAGTCACAGATGAAATACGAGCGCGAGAGCGTCATCATGAAGGAAGGCCAGGCCGGCGTCCTGATGTACGTGGTGCTGTCGGGGAGTGTCTCGGTCACCATTCAGGGCAAGCTGGTCGAGCGCGTCGGACCGGGCGGCGTGTTCGGGGAGATGGCGCTGGTCGAGCGTACGCCGCGGCTGGCGAGCGCGACGGCGGAAACCAACTGCATCCTCGTCGCCATCAACCGCAACACTTTCCTGAACCTCGTGCGCGCCAGCCCCGATTTCGGCGTCGCGCTGCTCGGGGCGGTCGGCGAGCGCGCCAGGCAGATGGCGGCGCGCTGAGATAGCCGCGCGGTTTGACAGCGCGCCGGCCAGGCGCGACAATGTTATTGAAATATTCAACAACGAGGGCGCCATGGCGACCGTAAATTTCAGCGTGCCGGATGAGGTCAAAGAGCAGTTCAATCGGGTTTTCGCTCGCGAGAACAAGAGCAGCGTCGTTGCCCGCCTGATGATGGAGGCGGTCGAAGAGCGTCGGGCGCAGCGCGAGCGGGTACGCGCCGTCAACGCCCTGCTGAAGCTGCGCCGTACGCGCAAGCCATTCACTATCAAGCAGTTCAACGAGGCTCGCCGCGCGGGACGCCCGTGATCCGCGTCGTAGCGGATGCCAGCGTCGCCATCAAGTGGTTATTTCCGTTCCGCGACGATGAGGAGGATTGCGCGAAAGCCGTAGCGCTGATCGACGGCTTCACGCGCGGCGCCGCCCGCCTTCTGGAGCCTCCCCACTGGCTGGCGGAGGTGACCGCCGTTATCGCCCGGAAATCTCCCGCGACTGCAAGACGGGATATCGGGATACTGTGCGCCCTCCGCGTGCCCGTCGTGGACACGCCCGACCTCTACGCGTTGGCATGCGAGCTTGCGGCCGCCACCGGCGAGCATGCATTCGACACGCTGTATCATGCCGTGGCATTGCTCACGCCTGACTGCACGCTAGTGACAGCCGACGAGCGCTACTACAAGAAAGCTCGCAAGGCGGGGGCGGTCGTGCTGCTCCGTGATTTCGATCCGACCGCAGGGGAACGAAGCACGTGATCTAGAACCGCATAAATTGGGCCACGACCAAAGCGGTACGTTGGCTCACTCCGGCTTGATCCCTGCCTCCTTCACCACCTTCGCCCACTTCACCGTCTCGGTGACGATGAAGCGGCCGAATTCTTCCGGGCTCATCTGTGCCGCTTCTCCGCCTTCGGTCTCGAAGCGCTTCTTCGTTTCAGCGGAAGCGAGGATCACCGAGAGTTCCGTGTGGAGGCGCTCGATGACCGCAGCGGGTGTTCCGGCAGGCGCGACGATGCCCCACCAGTTGGTGGCTTCGTAGCCGGGCACGCCTGCCTCCGAGATCGTCGGCACGTCGGGCAGGGCGGGGACGCGCTTGGCGCTGCCTACGCCCAAAACCTTCAGCCGGCCGGACTTGATATGCGGCAGCATCTGGATCAGCGAGCCGATCGTGATCTGGGTGTTGCCCGCGATCGTGTCCGCCATCGCCGGCCCGCCGCCCTTGAACGGGATGTGCACGATGTCCAGGCCCGACTGCAGCTTGAACAGCGCGCTCGAGAGGTGCTGGAAGCTGCCGACGCCGGCCGTGGCGTAGTTCAGCTCCCCGGGCTTCGCTTTCGCGAGCGCGATCAGGTCCTGGAGCGAATTCACCGGCAGCTTGGCGGTGACGCAGAGCGCGACCGGCCCGGTGCCCAGCATCGAGACCGGCGCAAAAGCGCCGATCGGATCGTAGGGCAGCTTGTACATCGAGCTGCCGAACGCGTGAGCGACCGAGATCAGGAGCAGGATGTAGCCGTCCGGCGCTGCTCTTGCCACTGCCTCGGTACCGATGATCCCGCCCGCGCCGCCTTGGTTGTCGGCGACCACCTGCCTGCCGAGGCGCTCGGAAAGCTGGAAGGCGATCATGCGTCCGACCACGTCGTTGCTGCCGCCGGGCGGGAAGGGAATGACGAGCCGCACCGGTTTGGTCGGATAGGTTTGCGCTGTCGCATTCGTATGCAGAAGAGCCGCAGCGGCCAGCATCGTGGCGAGGAGAAAACCGGCGCGAAGCGCGGCGGCGGACGGACGAACGAAGAGTCTCATGGCTATCTCACTCCGGTTGGATTCCGGCGGCCTTGATGAGGCGGCCGTACTGGTCGATGCCGCTCTTCAGCATCGCCGCAAACTGCTCGGGCGTGTTGGCGACGAGCGCCATCGCGAGTTCGTCGATTTTCACGCGCACGCCGGGTTCCCTGAGCGACTTGACGATCTCCGCGTGCAGCCGCGCGAGCACCGGTGCGGGGAGCGCCGCCGGCCCGAAGAGTCCGAACCACGACGCCGGCTTCTCGAAACCGGGAAGGATCTCGGCAATCGAGGGAATCTGCGGCTGGCCCGGGTAGCGGCTCGCCTCGAGCACCGCGAGCACTTTGACGCGCCCCGAGCGCATGTGCGGCAGCACCGAGGCGAGCGAGTTGAAGCCGATGCCGACTTCACCGGCGATGACGCCGGCGAGCGCCGGCGCGGCGCCCTTGTAGGGCACGTGGACGATGTCGACGCCCGCGCCGAGCTTGAACAGTTCTCCGGACATGTGGAACACCGCGCCCACGCCCGGGCTGCTGTAGTTGAGCTTGCCGGGATTCTTCTTCGCGTAGTCGATCAGCTCCTTCAAGGAATTAACCGGGAGCGAGGGATTCACCGTCATCACCGTGACGGGCTCGACTGCCGCGGTGATCGGGGTGAAATCCTTCACCGGATCGTAGGGCAGGCCCTTCGAGAGAAACAGGCTGGTGACGTGGGTGCTCGGCGAGGTGAAAAGGATCGTATATCCGTCGGGCGCCGCGCGCGCCACCAGCTCGGCGCCTATCGTCCCGTTCGCGCCGCCGCGGTTGTCGACGATCACCGGCTGGCGCAGCGAGTCGCTCATCTTCGGGGACATGAGCCGCGCGAGGATGTCGGTGCCGTTTCCGGGCGGGAAAGGCACGACGATCTTCACCGGGCGCGCCGGCCAGGTCTGGCAGAGCGCGGGTCCGCCGGCCGTGGTCCCCGCGAGAAGGAACAGCATCGTCTTCAGCAGCTTGTGCATTGCGTCTCCATGCTCAACGCGCGCTCAGCCTGATCAGCGTGCTCGTTTCCACGTTCCTGCCGAACCAGACCTTGAGGGCCGCCTCGCGCTTGCCGAGGTAGGTGATGCGCCCGTCCTTCTGCTTCATCGGCAGGTCGTGCCCGGGCACGAGGATGCTGCCAGCGCGCCGGCCCCAGAGTTTCCAGATCATCCGGATGGAAGCGCTGCTCTGTTTCGCGTCGTAAGTCGTCTCGCCCTTGCGCGAGAGCAGCTCGGCGCGGTTCTTGGCGGCGTCGCCGGTAAAAATTATGTCGTGCTTCCTGCCGCTGTATACGTATACGAGGTGGCCGGGCGTGTGGCCGGGTGCGGCGTGCGCGGTGACCCCCGGCATCACTTCGGCGCCGTCGACGGCCGCGCGCAGCGTCGGCCAGTTCTCCAGCTCCCGCACGTAGAGCTCGGGCACCGGTCCCGTGCCCCAGGGTTCGTCGGCGGCCCAGGCGATCTCGCGGGCGCCGATCACGATGTTCGCCTGGCGGAACATGATCCAGTTGAGCGAGTGGTCGTAGTGCGAGTGGGTGAGCAGCACCTCG
>JBGPTG010000247.1:0-5556 GCA_041490545.1 Gammaproteobacteria bacterium | reverse complement strand
TCAGGCGCTCCGGGTTGCAGTAGTCGAGCTTCCAGTCCGCGCTCCCGCTCCAGCGCAACGGCGACTGCAGCGTGGTGCGCGGCCCTGACGCCGATTCGAGCAGGCGCAGCGCGAGCTCGAGCGTCGACGCCTGTGACTGCGGATCGTGCGGTCGGCCGGCGCTGTTGCCGAGCGGAAAATCGCTGAAGAGAAATCTCGGAACGCCGCAGTGTTCGACGATGTCCTTTGCGCAGCCCATCACCACGGTGGCGATGCCGTTCGCTTCCAGATGCCGCGCGAGGAGGCTCACGCTCTGGTGGCACACCGGGCAATTGGGCACGAGGACGACGGCGTCGACTTCGTCCTCCCTGCAGCGCGCGAGGATCTCGGGAGCGTCCACCGCGATCGTGTGTTCCTGGCTGCGGTTGGTCGGCGCGCCGTGAAAGCGCTTCGCGAGCCGCACCCTGCCCTCTGCCGCCGCGCGCCTCAACGCCGGCAGCGGAAACCAGGTGCCGCTGTCTTCCATGCTCGTGTGCTTGCGGTCGATCGCGACGTGCGCGATGCGCAGGTCGTGGTCGACGCCCGCGTCGCCCGAGTACACGCTGTAGAACTTCGCCGCCGCGTTGTACGCCGCGCCCGGGCCCTGCTCGCCCTTGCCAGGCTGATAAGGCGCCGCGGTGGTGACAAGCGCGACGCGCGAGGCCGGGAGCGGTTTTGCGAGCGGCTGAAACGGAACGTCTGCGTAATGCGCCCACACGTAAGGAGTGCCGTAGCCAAGCGCCAGATACCAGTCGCGCGTGCGCTGCAGGTAGGCGATCGGGCGGGCGGCCTCCAGGATCAAACCGGGGACGGCGCTCATGCGAGCGGCGTGTCGCCCTGCGAGCGCAGCGCCTGCAGCGCCGCATCGCGGTCCGGCGCAAAGGTAAACTCCTCGAGGAGGCCCGAGATCTCGAAGAGCCGGCGCGCCGCCGGCTGCAGGCCGCACAGCACCAGCCGGCCGCGCAGTTCGTCCAGTCGCCGCCGCGTCGCGAGCAGCACCCAGAAACCGCCACTCGCGATGTGCGTGGTCTCGGCGAGGTCGATGACGATGCTCAGGGTGCCGGCATCGATCAGCGCGCCGAGGCGCTCGCGCAATTTTCCCTGGGTCGCCCCGACGAGCACGCCGCGCAGCGTCAGCACCGCGGTCTGCACGTCGGGACGCGACGCCCCGATCTCGAAAGGCGGGGTCTCCGCCGGCCCCGCGCCGGAAACGCTCTTCGCGAGGAACAGCACGTTGCTCGCGCCTTCGCGCGTGTAGCGCACCTCGTCCATGAGCGCGCGCACGAACACCAGGCCGAGCCCGCCAGGCGCGCGCTTGCCGCCACGGGACTCAGGCGCGACGTACGCAACCGGATCGAAGGGCACGCCCTGGTCGCGCACCTCGGCGAAGAACCAGCCGCCGGCGAGGCCGATGCGGATCACGACGAGGTGGGCGCGCGCCGTCTCGCCGCCGTGGCGCACGATGTTGCTGACGACTTCGTCGAGCGCGACGTTCATGTCGTTCACCGCGCTGGAGGCGACGCGCTGATCGCGCCCGAACGACTCGACCTGATCGGCGACGCGGGAGGTTTCCGCGATACGGGCGTCGATCGAGATGACCGTCTGGGCGGCGCGATCCGGCGCTGTGGGCTGGCGTGGCATGGCAGGTGGGCCGAGGCGCTAGCCTACCGCATCCGGAGAGCAATGCGTTAGCATACCGGCGGGATCGCAAGGGAAGGCCATGGAAGAGTCTGGCGAGTTCCGCAAGCGCGTGTTCGTCGCGAGAAGCCAGGGTACGCGTCAGCGCGATGCGGGGGAGGCGTTTCCCCTGCAGCTCGGCGACGGCACCGTGGTGCAGACCGATCGGCGCCACGGGGAGACCCCGGCGTTTCGCCTCTTCGACGACGTTCCGCGCGAGGCGGTCGAGAGCGCGCTGGCGAAGTGCCCGGTCATCGTCGTCGACCGCGAGACCGAGATCCTAAGCCGGGAGGAGCACAACACCAGCATCTACGTGCTCCTCTCCGGGCGCCTCGCGGTGCACCTCGACGAGCGCGATTCCACCAACGTCATCGACATCCATCCCGGGGGCTGCATCGGCGAGCTGTCGATGATCGACGGCAGGCCGACCACCGCCTACGCCATCGCCACGGCGGGCAGCCAGCTGCTGCGGATCGACCAGGACGTCTTCTGGGCGGAACTCGCGCCGCACCCGGCGGTGGCGCGCAACATGCTGCGCATGCTCTCGCAGCGCATGCGCGTCAGCAACGAGGCGGTGCTGCGCGGCCTGAGCAAGCAGCTCGAGCTGGAGCACATGCAGAAGGAGCTGCGCCTGGCGCGCGAGATCCAGGCCGGGATGCTGCCGGCGAGCTTCCCACGGCCCGAGAGCGGCTTTCCGCTGGACGTATTCGCCATCATGGAGCCGGCGCAGGACGTGGGCGGCGACCTCTACGACGTTTTCCGCAGCGCGCGCGGCGCGCTCTACTTCACCATCGGCGACGTGTCCGGCAAGGGCGTGCCGGCGGCGCTGTTCATGGCACGCACCGTCGACATGGTGCGCGTCGTGTCGCGCCTGCTGCGCGCCGACGGCACCCAGGACATCGGGCCCGCTGAGATCGTCGCTCACGTCAATCACGAGCTGTGCCAGAACAATGCGAACGCGATGTTCGTCACGCTGCTCGTCGGGCGCCTCGATGCGCACTCGGGCGAACTCGTCTACTGCTGCGCCGGCCATCCCGCGCCGCTGCGCATGGAGACTTCGGGCGAGCCCTTCGAGCTGCCGTGCGTGCGCGGAGTGCCGCTGGGGGTAACGGCGGGGCGCCCCTATCGCGACCAGAGCGCGGTGCTCGCCCGCGGGGAGACGCTTTTCGCCTACAGCGACGGCATCACCGAGGCGCAGAACCGGGACTACGAGTGCTTCGGCGAGGCGCGCCTGGCGGAAGCGCTGCGCCGCGGCCGCGGCGCGGATGCGCGCTCGCTCGTCGACTTCGTGGCCGGGGCGGTGCGCCAGTTCGCCGCAGGCTCGCCGCCTTCGGACGACATCACCGCGGTCGCGATCCGGCGCCTGTGAACTCCGCCGGTGGCGCGATCTCCGCCGTGCCGCGGCGGATCAGTGGTCGAAATGGAACAGCACGCTGCAGCGGCCGTCCTTCGACTCGGAGTGCACGCGGTCGGCATTTTGCCTGAGCATGAAGCCGGCGAGATGCCGCAGGGCGTGCTCGTCTTCGCGGATGTCGCGCTCGTTCGGCCGCGCGAGCGGAAACTCCAGCAGCTCGCCGCGGTAGCTCAATTCGACGTCGAGATTGAATTCGTCGAAGCGCGCCTCGATCGCGAGGGATCCCTCGCGCCAGCAGTTCTCGATCACCGCCTCGACCAGCTGGTGGACGCCGAATGCGGCGCGCCGGATGACCTCGGAGCGCGCGCCCCAGACGGCGCCGCGCGCGGCGAAGAAATCCTCGACCTTCTGCGCGTCCGCCGCGCCGCGATCGAGCGTGAGCAGCGCCTTCTGCCCGATGCCGATGCGGAACACCAGGTTCAGCGCGAGCGCGAGCACCGTGCCGAAGACGAGCGACGAACCGAGCAGCGGCGCGAGGCCCGCGCCCGCGTTTGCGCCGAGGCCCGGCAGCGCTTCGACCGCGACGGCGCCGAGGATCGCCGAGCCCAGCACCAGCGTGCGGCGCGCGTCGAGCAGGCGTGAACTCATCACCTGCAGGCCGTTGATGAGGACGAAGCAGAGGACGAAAAGGAGCGCCGCCACCAGCACCGCGCGCGGCATCTCGGCGAGCAGCATCGCGAGCTTGGGCATCAGCGCCAGCACGGCGAACAGCGCCGCCACCGCGTACGCCACCACGCGGCTGGTGACCCCGGTGGCGGAGGAAAGCCCCACCGAGGGCGTCGAGGTGTTGATTCCCACCGCGCCCATCAGCCCCGCGATCGCGGTGCCGGCGCCATCGGCGAGGACGCCGCGCGTCGCCGAGGCCAGGTCCGGCCGCACCCAGTCGGCGTCGTTGATGCGCTGGCATACCGCGAGCGTGCCCACGGTCTTCATCGCCGCGGCGACGCTGGCGATGGCGAAAGGCAGCGCGAGTCCGGCGTCGAACGACCAGGAGACGTGCGAGAACTCCGGCAGGGCGAGCCAGGGCGTCTGCGCCACCGACTGCCATTGCTCCGCGCCGAACAGCCCGAGCAGGACAGCCGCGACGTATCCGGCGACCAGGCCGATGAACGCGCACATCATGCGCAGCAGGCCGCGGCCCCAGACGTTGAGCGCGATCATCGACCCCAGGGTGATCCCCGCGGCCCACCATTCCGCCGCCGAGACCGGCGCCGCGCCGGCGCCGAGCATCGCGCGCATGCCGGCGATGCCGCCCGACAGACCGACGAGGAAAATGACCACGCCGGAAATCTCGGTCGGCAGGATCGCGCGCATGCGCTGCAGGCCACGGGCGAGCACCGCCTCGAACACGCCGGCGAAGAGCGTCATGCCGAAGAGAAGCGACAGGCCGCCTGTCTTCACCGCGAGCAGCGACGGGCTGAAGTAGGTTGCGGTAATCGTCGCCGGGCACATGTAGCCCGAGCCGAGCGGGCCGAGGCGTTTGCACTGGAGCATGGTGGCGATCGCGAGCACCAGGAACCCGGCGCAGAGCAAGCTCGCCAGCATCGATGCGGGAACGCCGGCGAGGCGGAACACCAGCACCGGGTAGACCAGGTTGATGGCAATCAGCCCGGCGTGCTGCATGCCGTTCAGCGCGACGACGAGCCAAGGCGGGCGCTCCTCGAGCGCGTAGATGAGGTTCGCGGGTCTCTTCATGTGTGCGCCCCGCGGGCGGGGCGGTTACCGGCGGTGATTCGCCAGCGCCTCCACGGCCTGCGCCCGGTCGGGCAGAACGGTGAACATCTCGGTGAGCGCGGCGAGATCGAACAGGCGCTTCACCTCGCCGCCGATGCCGCAGAGCGCAAGCGCGCCGTTGGCGTGCTCGGCGAGCTTGGCGGCGATGAGCAGAACGCGGAAACCGGCGCTGCTGATGTACGCGACCTGGGCGAAGTCGATCACCAGTCGCGCCGTGCCCGCCTCGATCAGCTGCGACACGCGCGCCTTGAGCAGGTCCGCTCCCACACTGTCGAGCCGGCCTTTCACTGTGACCGACACGACGGCACCCTCCTGCATCGTCGCGAGTTCCATTGGCTGCTCCAGCATCCTTCCAGCGGAGTCGGGCCGGGATCCGGTCCGGCCGTTTCTTGTAGCCCGCAAGGCTATCACTTCGGCGAGCGGGTGATCAAACCCCCGGGCGAGCCCCGCAAAAAGGAGCTTGCGGCGCAAACCCCGTGCCAGGGCTGGCCGGCTTAGAATGCCAGAAGCGTCTCAACCTGGGAGGGTTCATGAGCAAGCTGAGTTTCCTCGACTGGAGCCTGGTCGTCGGCGTCATCGTCTACGGCGCATGCCTCGCAGCGTACTTCGAGAAGAAGCACCGGTTCCCCTGGCAAGACTTCCTGATGGTGACGTTCTTCGTCTCCGTGCTCGCCGCCATCCTGATCGGCAGCTACCACGTGATCCGGACCGCC
>JBGPTG010000246.1:0-5557 GCA_041490545.1 Gammaproteobacteria bacterium | reverse complement strand
GATCATCAGCGCCTTCTCGGCGGCGACACCGAACTCGTCCATCAGCTCGCGCAGCATGTCAGGCGCCGGCTTGGAAGCGCACTCGTCTGCGCACCGCGAACCCGCGAAGAATGGCCGCAACCCGGTATTGTCCAGCGCGCGGACCAGGCCCGCACGGCTTTTCCCCGTGGCGATCGCCAGCATGTGTCCGCGTCCGCCGAGTTCGACCAGCATGTCTTTCGCTCCCGGGAAGAGCGGAATGTCCGGATCGCGCTCGAGAAAGTGCCGCCGGTAGCGCTCCACCACCCGAGGATACTCGGACGCGGGCAATCCCGGAATGGCGTGCGAAAGCGCGTCGTTCAGGCCGAGGCCTATCACGTGGCTCGCGCGGTCGCGGTCGGGGACCGGCAGCCCGAGGTCGCGGCAGGCTGCCTGGATGCAGGCAACGATGGCCCCGGCCGAATCGATCAGCGTGCCATCCCAGTCGAACACCAGTAATTCGTAGCGCATCGGGGAACCCCGGGCTTCCTCAGACAGGCAGCGATTCGAGAAAACGCACAAGTAGCGCGGGCAGCGGGGCGCCGAGTTTCAGCGTCTTGCCCGACAGCGGATGCTCGAACTCCAGTTCCGCCGCATGCAGGAACATGCGCTTGAGCCCCTGCTTCGCCAGCGCGCGGTTCAGGTCGTCGTCACCGTACTTGTCGTCGCCGGCAACGGGAAAGCCGAGATGTGCAAGATGCACGCGAATCTGATGGGTGCGTCCGGTAAGCAGTTCCGCCGACACCAGGGTGCAATCGCGGAACGCCCGCTCTCGCCGGAACACGGTCTGCGCGTCGCGGCCTTCGCGATCCACGCTCACGCGCCGCTCCCCGGACTTTGTAAGGTATTTCTTGAGCGGCAGGTCTACCCGGCGCTTTTCGTCGCGCCACCCGCCCTTCACCAGTGCGAGGTAGTGTTTGCGCACCCTGCCCTCGCGCAAGGCCGCGTGCAGCGTGGTCAGCGCCGAACGTTTCTTGGCGAGCACCAGCAGTCCGGAAGTGTCGCGGTCCAGACGATGCACCAGTTCGAGAAATTTCGCTTGCGGGCGGGCCGCGCGCAGACTCTCTATCACGCCATAGCTCACGCCGCTGCCGCCGTGCACGGCGGTCCCAGAAGGCTTGTCGACTACCAGCAAGGCGTCATCCTCGAATACCACCGGCAGCTCAACGGGACGCGGGGCGGGCTTGTGTGAGCGGTCGGGCAGCCGCATCGGCGGAACGCGGACCCGGTCCCCGGGGCGCAGCCTGTAGGTTGCGTCGACGCGCCGGCTGTTGACCCTGACTTCGCCGCTGCGAAGAATTCGGTAGATATGGCTGCGCGGTACCCCCCTGCAAATGCGAAGCAGGAAGTTGTCCACGCGCTGGCCGTCGTTCGCCGCGTCGATCTCGATTGCCGAGGCGTTGCTTAAATCCTTCATTTTGTTTATGATCTGCGTGCTGCTTTCGTTGCGGGACGGCTGCTTGTATATGCGACGGTGCGAATTTTTCGCCCCCAGACAAGACTGGCTACCCTGTCCCCGGCACCACCGGCGCTCAAGGCATGGTACTGAATTGCCGGCGCGGAGGCCCGAAGCCGCAAAGGCGGTTGGTTATCCAACCAATGATAGCAATTGAACAGCGCGCCAACAGCATATCGGCAGATATTGATGGCCCCTGCCCTGCAGGGGCCGCCCCGACAAGCCAGACCACCGCGTTCTCATGATCCCAGGATCGTTGATGCGAAGCCAGCCTGCAAATTAGAGGCTCGTGGTTTGTCCTGCCCGTGCGCGCGGGAGAATAAGACATGAAGCGCATGCTTTTTAACGCGACACAGGCCGAAGAACTTCGGGTCGCGATTGTCGATGGACAGAAGCTGGTAGACCTCGACATTGAATCGGCCTCAAAGGAACAGCGAAAGAGCAACATCTACAAGGGTGTCATCACCCGCGTAGAGCCCAGCCTCGAAGCCGCATTCGTCGATTACGGTACCGAGCGCCACGGATTTCTTCCCTTCAAGGAAGTCTCGCGCCAATTTTTCAAAGCCGGCATCGACGCCGGCCGCGCGCGCATCCAGGATGCGATTTCCGAGGGGCAGGAACTAATCGTTCAGGTGGAAAAGGACGAGCGCGGCAACAAAGGCGCCGCCCTCACCACCTTCATCAGCCTTGCGGGACGCTATCTGGTCCTCATGCCCAACAATCCACGCGGCGGCGGCGTGTCGCGCCGCGTCGAGGGCGAGGATCGCGACGAGCTGCGCGAGATCATGGACAAGCTCGAGGTGCCTGGTGGCATGAGCATCATCGGGCGCACCGCCGGCATCAGCCGCTCCTATGAGGAGCTGCAGTGGGACCTTACCTACCTGCTCAAGCTGTGGGGCAAGATCGTCGAAGCGACCGAGCCGACGCGCGACGCCGACGGCAAACTCCTCAACCCGGCCCCCTTCCTCATCTACCAGGAAGGCAGCCTGGTCATACGCGCGATCCGGGATTATTTCCAGCCCGACATCGGCGAGATCCTGATCGACACCGATCCGATTTACGAGCAAACCGTTGCCTTCATGAGCAACGTCATGCCCGACAACGTCGACCGCGTGAAGCGCTACCACGACGACGTGCCGCTCTTCTCGCGTTTCCAGATCGAGCACCAGATCGAGACGGCCTATTCCCGCCAGGTCTCGCTTCCTTCCGGGGGCGCGGTCGTCATCGACCACACAGAAGCCCTGGTGTCGATCGACGTCAACTCGGCGCGCGCCACGAAGGGCCACGACATCGAACAGACGGCCTTCCAGACCAACCTCGAGGCCTCCGACGAAATCGCCCGCCAGCTGCGCCTGCGCGATCTCGGCGGCCTCATCGTCATCGATTTCATCGACATGGAGATCCAGCGCAACCAGCGAGAAGTCGAGACCCGACTGCGCGAGGCGCTGCGCTTCGACCGGGCGCGCGTGCAGATGGGAAAGATCTCGCGCTTCGGACTGATGGAGCTGTCGCGGCAGCGGCTGCGCCCCTCGCTCGGCGAAGGCAGCAACATCACCTGCCCGCGTTGCAACGGCACCGGTCACATCCGCGGCACCGAATCCACCGCCCTGCACATCCTGCGAATCATCCAGGAAGAAGCGATGAAGGAGAACAGTGCCTCGGTGCATGCCCAGGTGCCCGTCGATGTGGCGACGTTCCTGCTCAACGAGAAGCGCGCGGACATCCACTCGATCGAAGCACGGCTGAAGGTCAATGTCGTGCTCATCCCCAACACTCACCTGGAAACGCCGAACTACAAGGTGGAACGGCTGCGCCACGACGATCTGAACCAGTCGGACGTGCTGCCGGCGAGCTACAACCTCGTCTCGGTTCCGGAAGAAGAGGAGAGCAAGGGGCCGGCGACCCAGGACGCCCGCCCCCCGCGCCCGCAGGCGGCGGTGCAGGGCGTGACCCCGGAACAACCGGCCCCCGTGGCCGTACAGCCGCGGCCGGCGCCTGCGCGCCCGGCCGACGCACGGCCCTCCGACTCGCGCCCGGGAATCATCGGCAGAATCTTCGGCTGGCTGAAGAAGCGCAACGCTGCCGCCCCGGTGCCCTCCCAGCAGCCTTCCCCGCCCGCAGCACCACGGCGCGATTCCCAGCAGAACCGCCGCGATCGTGGCGACCGCGACCGCTTCCGGTCTCGCGGCGAGAACCGCCAGGATCACCGCCCCGGCCGCGGAGAGCGGCCGCGGCAGGAGCGCAACGAGCGACCACAACAAGCGCAAGGTGAACCGCGCCCGCCGCGCGGCGAGCGTCCGGAACAGCGCCGCCCGCAAAATCCGGGACGCCCGCCTGTTCCGCACTCCGGACCCGAACAGAGCGAGGGTGACAACGAGCGCAGCCGCCGCCGTCGTGGTCGCGACCGCGACCGTGGCGACCGGGGCGATCGCGGGCCGCGCCGCGAAAATGCTCCGGGGGTACCGCGCAGCGAAGAGCACCGCCCAATTCCGCCCGCGGGCACGGAACCGCCGCAAACGCAGCCCGCGCCTGCGGTCGAGCCGATGCGCGCTGCTCCGGTACCCGAGTTGTCCGTTCGCGAGCCGATGACGGTGATGGAACAGCCGATGAAGGCGATGGAACCGCTGCCCGTTAATCCGCCCAACCCGCCCGCACCCGCGCGGGATGTGCAGCCGGCGGAGCGCAGCGCGGATCCGGTGGAAATCGAGCGCGTTCTCAGGGAAAGCGGTCTCGAGCAGGTCCGGACACGCGGCAACGCGGTGACGGAGTCCGTGCAGGAGCCGGAATTCGTGCCGGCCAAACGCGACCGGCGTCCCCCGCCGCCGGACCTCGGCCTTCCCATGGCTCAGGTCGAGACCACGCGCAAGGAAGACGCCGCGTCGTAAGGCCTCGGATCGTTCACCCCCGAAGGGACTTCCGCACCGCTTGCAGGAGTCCCTCGGCGGCGTCTTCGAGCATGTCGAGCACGCGTTCGAACCCTTGCGGTCCGCCGTAATACGGATCGGGCACATCCTTCTCGGGGAAGCGACGCGCGTAGTACATCATCAGCTTGACCTGCCCCTCGGCTCGAGGAGTCCGCAAGCCCTCCAGGAACGAGCGGTGCTCGCCATCCATGGCGAGAATCAGATCGTACCGGTCGAAATCGGCGCGCTCGACTTTCCTCGCTCGCAGCCCGCTCATGTCGTAGCCGCGATGTGCTGCCGTGTCTCGTGCACGCGAATCCGGCGGCTCGCCCACGTGATAGGCGTGCGTGCCTGCCGAGTCCGCGAGGATCTCTTGGCCCAACCCGGCGTCAACGGCGATCTTGCGGAAGATTGCCTCCGCGGTCGGCGATCGGCAGATGTTGCCGGTGCACACGAACAAAACGGCAACGCGTTTTCCGGACATCCACCATCCCCTATAGAATCCCGTTTCGCGGGCGCGCAAACGACAGCGGAACGATACACCGTCCGCGCACGCACGGCGTACGCCGAACCGGGGAATGAAACAGATGAAAAAGCTTCTTGCAATTGGGCTGGTGTTCTCCTGCACGACGGCGTCCGCGCAGGAGTGGCCGGCGCGGCCGATACGCGTGGTGATTCCATTTGCCGCGGGGAGCGTCTCGGAAGCGATATTTCGCACCCTGACTCCCGGCGTCGAGACGAGACTGGGGCAGCGATTCGTCGTGGAGAGCAAGCCGGGCGCCGACGGCGTCATCGGCACTGCCGACGTGGTGCGCGCCGCAGCCGACGGCTACACGCTGCTGCTTGCACCCACGGCGGTCTACGCCGTCACTCCCCACCTTTTCAGGAATCTCGCCTTCGACCCGCTCATCGCCCTCGATCCGATATCGCTGCTCGCCGACGCTCCGTTGCTCGCGGTGATCGGTTCCGGTGTGCCCGCGAAATCCCTCGCAGAAATGGCCGACTACCTGCGCGCCAATCCGGGAAAATTCAACTACGGCTCTCCCGGCACCGGCTCCCCGGCGCACCTGGCCGGCGCCGCCTTCTCCCAGCAGACGGGCAACTCGCTCGTCTACGTGCCCTACAAAGGCACGCCGCCGATGGTTCAGGCATTGCTCGCCGGAGATATCCAGGTGGCCTT
>JBGPTG010000245.1:0-5583 GCA_041490545.1 Gammaproteobacteria bacterium | reverse complement strand
GTCTGAGCAATGCCTCGACAGAGGATCCCCCGGATTCGCCCGGCTGATCTGTCTTGTCGTCGAGGTCGGGTCCGGGTTGCGCCGGTTTCCCGGGTTTCTCCGGGGATTCGGCAGTTTGAGACGGGTTTGCCTGTGCGTCGGAATCGGACATGCGGGCTCCAAAGTGTCGATCTTACGTGGGGCTCACCGGGGGAAATTTCAAGACGAATTCAAGGCAGGACCCGGGGAGCCGCCGATCAGTTTGTGGCGCCTTGGGAGATCGCGCGGCGCCGGCTGTCCTCCGCGGCTCTCTGCATCGACGCGGGATCCTGAGAATCGCTGACCCAGTCGGCGAGGTTCTCGCGCGCGATGGTGGTCAGGGCTCGAATCCATTCGTCGCTTTCGTTGAGGCAGGGAAGGGCATGGAATTCCCTGCCGCCGGCGCCCAGGAAAATTTCCTTGCCCTCGATCCCTATCTCCTCGAGAGTTTCCAGGCAATCGGCGACAAATCCCGGGCAGACTACATCCACGCGCCGCAGACCCTGTCTGCCGAGGTCGGCGAGAATCGACGCGGTGTAGGGCTTGAGCCACTCCATGCGCCCCAGTCGGGACTGAAATGCGATCTGCCATCGTCCCGCCTCCAGTTGCAGCTCCTCTGCAAGGAGGCGCGCGGTCTTCTGGCACTCGCAGTGGTAGGGGTCGCCGCGCGACAGGGAAAACTGAGGCAGGCCATGAAAACTGATCACCAGCCTGTCCGGTTGCCCCCTCGATCGCCAGTGCCTGCGCACCAGGGCCGCGACCGCGCCGATGTACGCCGGGTGGTCATGGAAATGCTTCACCAGCCGGATTTCGGGTACGTTCCTCATCTGCTGCAGGCACACGGCGACTGCGTCGAAAGCGCTCGCGCTGGTACTCGCAGCATACTGGGGGTACATCGGGATGATCAGGATGCGCTCGCAGCCCTCGGACCTGAGCCGCGCAAGCACCTCGGGGATCGAAGGTTTCCCATAGCGCATCGCGTGGTCCGCCACCACTGGCGCGCGGACTTCGCGGCCAAGCTGGGCGGCCAGCAGGAGCGCCTGCTGTTCGGTGTGAATCCTCAGGGGCGAACCCTCCGGGGTCCAGATCCGGGCATATCGCCTGGCGGATGCGCTTGGGCGCGTGTTGAGAACGAGCCCGTGGAGGATCGGCCACCACAGCGCCCGCGGGATCTCCACTACCCGCGGGTCGGACAGAAACTGGCGCAGATAGCGGCGCACCGCGCGGCGTGTCGGCGCATCCGGGGTACCCAGATTGACGAGCAGCACCGCAGTCTTGCCGACTGCTGCGTGCCGGTGCTCGGGTTCGGGCAGAAAGCGGGGCATTGCCCCTAATGCTGCGACAGCGCGGAAGACAGCAGCTTCGCAGTGATATCGACTATCGGAATGACGCGTTCGTAGGCCATTCTCGTCGGGCCGATAACGCCCACCGTGCCTATGACCTCCCCATCCACTTCGTAGGGTGCCGTGACGACGCTGCACTCGTCGAGGGGTGCAATCCCGGATTCGCCGCCGATGAAAATCTGCACGCCCTGAGCGCGGGTACTCAGCTCCAGAATCTGCATGAGCCGGGTCTTCTTCTCAAAGAGTTCGAAGAGTTCCCGCAGGCGGGACATGTTGGACGAGAGGTCATGCGAGTCGAGCAGATTCCTCTCCCCCGAAATGACGTAGTTCTCGGTGGATTCCGAGAGAGCTTCACTGCCCGCGTCGAGGGCAGCCGTCATGAGTTGAGTCATGTCCTCGCGCAACTGCTTCAACTCATTGTGCACCCGGCGGCGGATCTCCTCGAAGGTCAGGCCCGCATAGTTCTGGTTGAGAAAATTGGCGGCAATCGTCAGATCGGACGGCGTGTGCGTTTTCTCCGTGATCAGGATACGGTTTTGCACATCGCCGTCGGGGGTCACGATAATCAGCAGCACGCGCTTGTCCGACAACGCGAGAAATTCGATGTGACGGAAGGCCGGCGCCTTGCGCTTGCTCGCCACTACCACGCCGGCAAAGTGAGTGAGTTCCGAAAGTAGCTGCGAAGCCGAATTGATGAGCCGTTGCGGGTGGTCGGGGTGGAGGTTGACCTCCAGCTGATTGATGGCCACGCGGTCGAGCGGTTTTACCGTCAATAGCGTATCGACGAAAATCCGGTAGCCCCGCGGAGTGGGGATCCGTCCCGAGGACGTGTGCGGACTGGCGACGAAACCGAGATCTTCGAGATCGGCCATGACGTTGCGTATGGTCGCCGGGCTCAGGTCGAGCCCCGAAAAGCGCGACAAGGCTCGCGAGCCCATCGGCTCTCCTTCGGCAATGTAACGCTCGACGAGGGTCTTGAGCAGTATCTGGGCGCGACGGTCAAGCATAGTTCGCGATTCTACAGAATCGGCCTCGTTTGGGTTCGTTTGCGTACCAATGCCGGTTCTTTTGTCACTCCCGGACGTTCATGATTTAATGGCGGGATGCCTGCTTTCAAGACGATCGCGCTCATCGGCCGCTACCATTCCCACGACATAGCTGCGGCGCTTGCCACCATGGGGGATTTCCTTCGCAAGCACGGCTGCGAGGTGCTCATCGAGAAGGAGACGGCAGCCAGCAGCGGGATTAACAGCTTTCCAGTCGCCAGTTACGAGGATATCGGCGCCAAGGCGGATCTGGTTGTGGTCCAGGGAGGCGATGGCAGCATGCTGAATGCAGCCCGGCATCTGGCTATGCATGGTGTGCCGCTTGTCGGCGTCAACCAGGGTCGACTCGGATTCATGACCGACATCGCGTCAGGCAGCATGCTGGAGGCCATGTCCCAGATTCTGGCCGGCCGTCACGTCATCGAAGAACGCACCATGCTGGCGGCCGAGGTGCACTGTGACGGGGAGGCGGTGTTCTCGACACTCGCCCTGAACGACGTGGTAGTCAACAAGGGTGCCGTCGGGCGTCTGATCGAGTTCCTGGTCAACATCGACGGCGAATTCGTCTATGACCTCCGAGCCGACGGACTCATTGTCGCCACACCCACCGGCTCGACCGCGTATTCGCTGTCGTCGGCCGGACCCATCCTGCAGCCGAGCGTGCCGGGATTTGCTCTGGTTCCCATCTGCCCGCATACCTTGTCCAACCGGCCCATTATGGTGAGTGATCGCGCGGTCATCGAGATCATCCTGAAGCGTTCCATCGATGCCAGGCTGCATTTCGACGGACAGTTGCAGCGCGACTTGCAGGAAGGCGACCGCGTTGTTATCCGCCGTGCGGAGCACACCGTTTCGTTCGTTCACCCTCCGGGCTACAGCTACTACGCGATGCTGCGCGAGAAGCTGCACTGGAGCGAGGTCCTGTAACCGGCGCCGCCGTGCTGTTGCACCTCGCCATTTCCGACTTCGCGATCGTCGACAGGCTGGAACTCGAATTTCACCCGGGATTCACCGCTTTGACCGGCGAAACGGGTGCCGGAAAGTCCATCCTTGTCGACGCACTCTCCCTGGCGCTGGGGGGGCGCGCCGGCACGGACCAAGTGCGTTCCGGCGCAGAGCGCGCAGACGTGATTGCCGAATTCGGCATCGAGGCGCTCCCCACCGCCGGAGCGTGGCTGCGCGAACAGGCGCTGGAGGGCGATCCCAACCGCCTGCTCCTGCGCAGGGTGGCGGACAGGTCAGGCAGGTCACGGGCCTTCATCAACGGCCACCCGGCCACCGTCAACCAGCTGCAGGAGGTTGGCGGGAGCCTGGTCGATATTCACGGTCAGCACGCGCATCAGTCCCTGCTTCGGTCGGAGACGCAGCGCCAGGTGCTCGATGCGCACGCCGGACTCGGTGCGCTTTCGGAGGAAACCCGGGATGCCTATCGCGATTGGGAAAGAATCTGCAGCTCGAGACTGGAGCAGGAGAGCGGTGCGACGGCGCGTAACGCCGAGCGTGAACAACTGGCGTGGCAGGTGGAGGAGCTCGAGCGGCTTGCCCCCTTGTCCGGGGAGTGGGACAGGATACAGGTGGAGCACGGCCGGCTTGCGCACGCCGCAAGCCTGATCGAGGGCGTCCGAGGCGCGATCGATGCGCTTTCGGAGTCCGAAGGTGCGGCGCTCGGGGCCGTGTCGGGCGTGCTCTCCCGGCTGCGCCCGCTCCTGGAATACGACGGGTCTTTGCGCGAAACCTTTGCGCTCCTGGAGTCCGGCGAAACGCAACTCCGGGAATCGGCCTATTCGCTGCGCCACTATGCCGACCGGGTCGAGCTGGATCCGGGGCGCTTGCGTGAGGTCGAGCAAAGGCTGGAGGCGATGCACAACGTCGCCCGCAAGTTTCGGGCAAGGCCTGAAGAACTGCCGGAACGGTACGCCCAGATGCAGCGGCGCTTGAAGGAACTCCAAGCGTCCGCGGACCTTGAAGGACTCCTACGGCAGGAACAGGCGGCACGCACCCGCTACGACCAACTCGCGGCGCAGCTCAGTGTCGGTCGCAAGAATGCGGCGGCCAGGCTTGCCAAGGACGTCAATGCGGCAATGAAGGAACTCGCGATGTCCGGAGGGCGGTTCGAAGTGGGGCTGCGCTCGTTGCTTCCCGATGGCAGCGCCGCGGGAAACGAGCAGGTCGAATTCCTAGTGTCGACCAATCCCGGCGTCGAGCCCCGTGCGCTGGCCAAGGTCGCTTCCGGGGGCGAGCTCTCGCGCATCAGCCTGGCAATCCAGGTGATCACCAGCAAGGCCGCATCGGTTCCCACGCTGATATTCGACGAGGTGGACGCCGGCATTGGAGGGGCGGTGGCGGAGGTGGTCGGAAAGAAGCTCAGGGCTCTCGGCGAACAGCGCCAGGTGCTCTGTGTCACCCATCTGCCGCAGGTGGCGGCTCAGGCGCGCGAACAATGGTCGGTGGCTAAGGGTACGGTGGGCGGGGTTTCCAGGACCCGCGTCATGGTGCTCGACCAGGACTCGCGCATCGAGGAAATTGCCCGCATGCTGGGCGGGGTTGCCATCACGGCGACCACCCGCAAGCACGCAGCGGAGATGCTGGGCTTGCGGTAATATTTGCGCCCGGTTTTCTCGACATGGGAGGGGTTTCGATGATTCACCGGAAACGTCAGGCAGGGGCAAGCCAGATCGTCCCGCTCGCCGTTGTGGCAGTGATACTCGTGATTGGGTACGCGGCGCTCGACAGGTACACCAGCGGACAGAAGGACATGGTTATAGTCGAGTCGCGTGGGATGAACATGATCGCCGCGCTGGGTTCTTTCAAGCGGGAGACCGGAAGCTATCCGGACTCGCTCATCAAACTCGTGCCGAAATTTGCCACCGGCGTAAGCCGGTGTCCTGATGGTCAGCCCATGGGATACCTGCTCTCGACCAGCGAGTACGTGCTGTCTTGCCACAACGTGGTGTTCAAGCAGAAACCGTACAACTACGACTCGCGCTCGAAAGCTTGGAACGACTAGCTCCGGCGCGACGCGCCGGGGCCCAGCTGTGCTCGGTTTGTGCGGCGTTCGACTTTCCGTTAAAATTCAAAACTCTTTAGGCGCGTAGCTCAGCTGGTTAGAGCATCACCTTGACATGGTGGGGGTCGTTGGTTCGAGTCCAATCGCGCCTACCAACTGTTGAAAACGG
>JBGPTG010000244.1:0-5587 GCA_041490545.1 Gammaproteobacteria bacterium | reverse complement strand
CTGGTGACCCGGGCGAGCGCTTCGGTGCAGACGCCGGAGCAAATGTACGAGCAACTCGACGAGCGCGTGCGCTCGCTCAACAGCGTCGCCGACCGGCTTTACGGCCGCTGGGTCGAAGGAATGAGATAAACGGGAGGAACCTTCATGCCGCAACGTTCGAGCAAGGCCCGCAACGGGCGTCCCGCCGCAGGCCCGGTGACGCTCCTCATCGGAACGCGCAAGGGCGGGTTTCTCCTCAAGTCGGATCGCGCGCGCCGGCGCTGGACGCCCGCCGGTCCGCATTTTCTCGGGCAGATCGTCAACCACGTCGTGCTCGACCCGCGCGACGGCAAGACGCTGCTCTGCGCCGCGCGCGCCGGCCATCTCGGGCCGACCGTGTTCCGCTCGACCGACCGGGGACGCACGTGGAAAGAGGCGCAAAGGCCGCCGGCGTTTCCGAAAGCGGTCGAAGGCGAGAAGGGCCTCGCGGTCGAACACGTGTTCTGGCTTTCGCCAGGGCACGCCTCCGAGCCGGGCGTGTGGTACGCGGGCGTCTCGCCGCCCGGGCTGTTCCGCTCGGAAGACGGCGGCGTCACCTGGGAAGGGGTCGCCGGCTTCAACGCCAACCCCTTGCGCAAGACCTGGCTCCTCGGCGAGCAGGAGCAGACGACGCCCGACGGCGCCATCCTGCACTCGATCAACGTCGACCCGCGCGATTCCCGCCACCTCTACATCGCGACCTCGCCCGGCGGCACGTTCGAGAGTCTGGACCGCGGCGTGGGCTGGCGCCCGCTGAATCGGGGCGTCGCCGCCGACTTCCTGCCGGAGAAAAACCCGGAGTACGGCCAGGACGTGCACTGCCTGCGGTTGCCCCCGCTCGCACCCGATCGCCTGTATCAGCAGAACCACTGCGGCATCTACCGCCTCGACCGTCCCGGCGAGACCTGGGAGCGCATCGGCAAGGCCATGCCGAAGAAAATAGGCGACATCGGCTTTCCCATGGTGCTGCATCCGCGCGACCCCGACACCGTCTGGGTGTTTCCGATGGACGGCGGCACGGTGTGGCCGCGCGTGAGCCCCGGCGGCAAGCCGGCAGCCTACGTGTCGCGCGACGCCGGGCGTTCGTGGAAGCGCCAGGACCGGGGACTGCCGCGCAGCCAAGGTTGGTTCACGGTGAAGCGCCAGGCGATGTGCGCCGACGCGCGCGATCCGGCCAGTGTGTATTTCGGAACGACGGGCGGGGAGGTGTGGATGGGTGCGCGGGAGGGCGCGCAGTGGAGCTGCATCGCGCGGCATCTGCCGGAAATCTATTCCGTCGAAGCCGTGACCGCCTGAGACACAGGAACGTCGCGCCCCATGAACGTGGCCATTCCCTCGCAGCTGCGCGACTACACCGGTGGAAGCGCACAGGTGGAGGCGCGCGGAGCGACGCTCGCCGAAATTCTCGCCGACCTCGACAGGCGCTATCCGGGGATCCGCTTCCGCATGATCGACGAGCAGGACGCGATCCGCCGCCATATCAGGATCTTCGTCAACGGCGAGCAGGCGCGCGGCATCGGCGCGGCGCTCGCCGCCGCCGACGAGGTGATCATCGTCGGCGCGCTGAGCGGGGGTTGATTCAGTCCCGGAAGTTCTGGAACTGCAGCGGCATGTCGGTCACCGACGTGCGCACCAACTGGATCGCCGCCTGCAGATCGTCCTTCTTCGCACCGGAAATGCGCACCGCGGTTCCCTGGATGCTCGCCTGGACCTTCATCTTCGAGTCCTTGATGAGCTTGACGATGGTTTTCGCTTTTTCCTGCTCGATGCCTACTTTCACCTCGATCGCCTGCTTCAGCTTGGTGCCGCCGATCTTCTCGATCGGCTTGGTGTCGAGCAGCCGCGCGTCCACGCCGCGCTTCGCGCACTTGGAGAGCAGCACGTCGGCCACCTGCTTCAGCTTGAACTCGGCATCGGCGTAGAGCGTCATCACCAGATCCGATTGCTCTACGCGCGCGTCCGAGCCCTTGAAGTCGAAGCGGTTGGCGATCTCCTTGTTCGCTTGGTCGACGGCGTTCTTTAACTCGACTTTGTTTACTTCGGAGACGATGTCGAAGGAGGGCATGGCAGTTTCCAGAGCGTGGGTGCGGAATTATACAGACCGTCGTTTCGTTTCGAGGGAATACCCTGACTTCGGTGTAAGGATTGTCCGGACACGCGGGCGCCGTGCAAGGTTTCGCCCATTGGAAAAACAGAGACTTGACCTTCCGCGCGCAACTTATCAAGGACTAGTAATCCATACAGCACGCCGGTGATCTTGATTGTGTGTAAGAATTCCCGGAGTCGTAGACTGACGCACCAGATTGCCTGATTAGTTGGTTTTTCGGAAGATGATTTCACGTAGATCTTTAGATGCACACTGAGCTACCCGCAGAATCCGTTGCAGCGATTGCGACCGTAGTCGCGGCTCTCATTGCGGCCGCGATTTCCTTCGTCAATCTGACCCTCACAAAGGAGCAGAAAACGTCCGAATTCAGGCAAGCTTGGATCGATGCTCTCCGACAAGACCTCGCAACATTTTTCGCGACCGTCCGCGCGTTCGCCAGAGGTGCTCAAGAGCTGAAGCACTTCGGCAAAGGCAGCAAAGATGGTGCACCGTTGGCAATCACCGAAGAGAAGATTAGCGATCTCCGCTACCAAGTCGCGGAGACCCGGTACAGGATTCAGCTACGACTGAATCCCAAGGAGTCCGAACACATAGAGCTGTTGCGCCTCATGCAGGTAGCCATAGAACAGCAGCAACGCGTGCTCGCTGGGCAAGGCGACACAGAACAGACGCTTAAAGCCGTCGAAACGGCGGCAATGTACGCCCCTCAGATTCTCAAGTCAGAGTGGGAGCGCGTAAAAAAGGGGGGAGTTAGTGTTCCGACTGGCGAGAAACTGGATCGCACCGTTCATAGTCATTGTCTCCGTTGCTTTCGTTGTGCTTCTATGGACCGGAACGCTAAAGATCTAATTTTAGTTCGAGCGGACGCGCATAAAGCCGCGCACCGCTCAACAAGATGTTCGGCGTCATAAGAGAGGGCTATTGCCGAGTCTGCTGTCGTATGTCATCGAAGGGGAACGGTAGGTACGTTTCGCTTTGTTCTTAACTGCAAGGGGAAGATTATGAGAGCAACCATCCACGCCTTCGGAGGCCTGCTATTCGCTGCACTCCTGATCTGTAATTCCGACGCTCTGGCCCAAACGAAGATCAAAGTCATGAGCGACGGGCCGCTGCAGCCCGCCTTAGAGCAGATCGCCGACGCGTTCCGCCGGGATAGCGGAACTCAAGTCGAGTTCGTCTTTGGCACGTCCCCCGTCATCCACAAGAAGGTTGCCGATAGCGAGACCGCTGATGTTCTGATCATTCAACCCAATTTCATCGCCGAGTTGGTGAAGACCGGCAAAGTCGTCCCTGGGGATCATCCGATCGTGGGTCGAGTGGGCTTCGGGCTCGCAGCGCGCGCGAACGCACCCGCCCGCGATATTTCGACGACCGAGGCGTTCAAGCAGGCTCTCCTCAATGCTGACTCGGTGATCTTCAATAACGTCGCCTCGGGCAACTACTTCGCCAAAGTCCTGGAGCGATTGGGCATCGCCGATGCTGTGAAGGCCAAGGTCGTGCGCCTTGACCCTTTCGCCGTCTTCGACCGTGTTATCCAAGGCAAAGCCAATGACATCGGTGTAGGCGTCATTCCACTGATCAGCGCAACGAAGGGTTTGCGACTTCTTGGGCCGCTGCCCGCGGAAGTGCAAAGCCAAATCATCTACGCGGCTGCGCCGATGACCAGTACCACTACCCCGCAGGCGGGTAAGGCGTTCATCAGTTTCTTGGCTAGTCCTGCAGCGAAGGCTGCGTTTGCGGCAAACGGCGTCGAGTGAACTTTTCGGCGGCTCGGTCACCCACTGGCGTGGTCGCAATCATCCTGTGCGCAGTGTTTCTGCTGCTCGCTTTGTGGCATTTCCATATGGCGTTTCCTCGCGGAGGCGGTAGGGGTGCCGTGGTGCCCAGCGTTGATGGCAAGCCGCTCTTCGTGCCGTCGACTGCCGCAACCGTCGCGGTCGGTGTTCTGCTGCTCCTGTGCGCGGCTCTGGTGGCCGGCACTTCCCGGCTGGTGTCGGTCGGGTTGCCGCCCCGTCCGCTCTCTTGGCTATCGTATGCGCTGGGTCTGGCACTTTTCGCCAGGGCGGTCGGGGAATTCAAGTACGTGGGGTTCTTCAAGCGCGTTCGTGGCAGTCGATTCGCAAAGATGGATACACTGGTTTACTCGCCGCTGTGTCTGGTCCTTTCTGCCGGTGTGGGTTTTGTGGCGATCGAGAATGCCGCATGACCGACGAGCCAACGCGGGCACGTGCGGAAGCGCCGTGCAGTGCATCGGCTCGCAGGCGCGCGCCGGTTGCCGGGAACGCTGGGCAGCGCAAAGGCCGCTTTCGCTATGGACGCACTGATCAACATCGACGTCCCGGATCTGGAGCGGGCCGTTCGATTCTACGAGGCGGCCGTCGGGCTGCGGCTCGGTCGGAAGCTCTTCGGGGGCACTGTCGCGGAGATGATCGGCGCCTCGTCCTCCATCTACCTCATCACCAAACCTGAAGGTTCCGCCCCGGTTCCGGCGCCAAGCCCGGGCCGCACCTACCAGCGGCACTGGACTCCGGTGCATCTTGATTTTGTTGTCGACGACCTTGACGAGGCAATCGGGAAGGCCGCAAGAGCAGGGGCCAAGCTGGACGCTGCGCCGCAGTCGTTCGCGTGGGGCAGTCTGGCCACACTGAGCGATCCGTTCGGGCATGGTCTGTGTCTGTTGCAGTGGTCAGGCAGAGGCTATGATGAAGTCGCGTAGAGTGTTGCCAGTGGTGGAGAACTACAATAAGGCGAAAGATCGTGAAGGCACCACGAAGCCGGACTGACTTTCCGTGGAACTACCTTGATATCAATGTTTAAACGCCGCGACCGCTCGGTCGCCGACATCGAGAGCTTCATCACCATGCTGCGCGTCGCTTGCGAGAACGGCGATGTCAACCGGCGGCTCGAGCGCCTGCTTTCGCTTCCCGACTCGGAGCGCCACGCGCTGGTGCATGCCTGGGTGTCCGATCTGCTGATCGCCAAGGCACCCAAGGACTTCACCGCCGCGGTGGCTTGCCTCGCCGACGACAAGATCGCCGAAAAGGCCTACGAGGTCATCTACCAGTGCAAGCGGGAGGGGTGGGCGTAGTGCGTCGAGCGCTTCTCCTTGTCGCCGCCGCGGCATTGTTCCCCACGCCAGCCCGCGCCGCGGTCACCTATTCCTTCGACTGGTATTGCTCGGGCTGCGCGAAGATCGGCATGGGGAGCAACGGAAAAGAAGGGCCGTACGGGTCGGGCGCGTCGTGCGAAGGTGCGCGCGCATCCCTGAGCGGGAGTCTCGCGACCCGCGGCTGCGGAGTTCGCTGCTTCAATCCGCAGCCCTGCACTTCCACGGGCCAGCCCGATATTCCATTTGCGCCGCTGGCGGCCTCCGCGCCATCGAAGTTCGCGCCGCCGCCCACGGGCGCGCCGTTCTTCGATCCCCTCGCTGATCGGGTGCGGCGCGCCGACGAGGTGAAGCCG
>JBGPTG010000243.1:0-5592 GCA_041490545.1 Gammaproteobacteria bacterium | reverse complement strand
CTGCTGGTCAAGGAGGGCGATGTGGTCCAGCGCGGCGGCAAGATCGCCGAATCCGGCTCGACCGGGCGCGCCACCGGACCGCACCTGCACTTCGAGGTCCGCTACCGCGGCGTGGCCCAGAACCCGATCCGTTTCCTGCAGGCCGCCTCGCGCTAGACCCGCTCCGGGGGCTCCTGCGCTGCCCGCGCTGCCTCCCTTCCCGCGCCGGAAGCCCTTGTCCGGCATGATAGACTTCGAACTTTTCCGCACGACAGCAGTCATTCCCCGATGATTTCCCGCGCCCTCAAGGCGATTTTCGGCAGCCGCAACGAGCGGCTCTTGAAGCAGTACGCCAAGTCGGTGCGCGCGATCAACGCGCTCGAGGCCTCAATGGCCGCCCTCCCGGACGAGGCGCTCGCCGCCAAGACGCCGGAACTGCGCGCTCGCCTTGCCAAGCGGGTGGAGGGGATCTCGGCGGAGCAGCGTACCGAAGTGGAGAAAGCCGCGCTCGCAGAGCTTCTTCCCGAGTCGTTCGCAGTCGTTCGCGAGACGGCAAAGCGCGTCCTCAATATGCGCCATTTCGACATGCAGCTGATCGGCGGCATGGTCCTGCACGACGGCAAGATTTCGGAGATGCGCACCGGCGAGGGCAAGACGCTGGTGGCGACGCTGCCGGCCTATCTCAACGCGCTCACCGGGCGCGGCGTTCATATCGTGACGGTCAACGACTACCTCGCCAGCCGCGATGCCGAATGGATGGGGAAGATCTACAGGTTTCTGGGGCTGGCGGTCGGAGTGATCCTGACCCAGATGCCGCACGACGCCAAGCAGTCCGCGTACGGCGCCGACATTATCTACGGCACCAACAACGAGTTTGGTTTCGACTACCTGCGCGACAACATGGCCATGCAGGTGGGCGATCGCTTCCAGCGCGGGCTGAACTACGCGATCGTCGACGAAGTCGACTCCATCCTGATCGATGAGGCGCGCACACCGCTCATCATCTCCGGGCAGGCCGAGGACCGCACCGAGATCTACCAGCGCATGAACGCCGTGGCGCCGCTCCTCAAGCGCCAGGAGAAGGAGGACACCCCGGGGGACTTCCACGTCGACGAGAAAAACCATACGGTGCTGCTCTCCGAGGACGGCCACGAGCACGCGGAGAAGCTGCTTGCTCGCGCGGACCTGTTGCCGGAGGGGCGGAGCCTCTACGAGCCCGCCTACGTCAACCTGATGCACCACCTCAACGCGGCGCTCCGGGCGCACAACCTGTTCTTCCACGACCGGCACTACGTGGTGCAGGAGGGCGAGGTCATCATCGTCGACGAGTTCACCGGCCGGCTCATGCCCGGCAGGCGCTGGTCCGACGGTCTGCACCAGGCGATCGAGGCGAAGGAAAACGTCTCGATCCAGAGTGAGAACCAGACGCTGGCATCGATTACCTTCCAGAACTACTTCCGCATGTACGGCAAGCTTGCCGGCATGACCGGCACCGCGGACACTGAAGCCTACGAGTTCCAGGAAATCTACGGACTGGAAGTGGTGGTGGTTCCCACGCACATGGACATGGTCCGCGAGGACCGCAACGACCAGGTGTTCCGCACCGCCACGGAAAAGAACAAGGCGATCATCAACGACATCACGGACTGCTACGCGCGCGGGCAGCCGGTGCTCGTCGGCACCACGTCGATCGAGAATTCCGAGTTGCTCGCGGGGATGCTGGAGAAGGAGAAACTGCCGCACCAGGTGCTGAACGCCAAGCAGCATGCCCGCGAGGCGGAGATTATCGCGCAAGCCGGGCGGCCGAAAGTCGTCACCATCGCCACCAACATGGCGGGCCGCGGCACTGACATCGTGCTCGGCGGCAACGTCGAGAAACAGGTCGACCTCGTGCGCGAGACGCAGAACCTCGACGCGGCGGAGCAGGAGCGCCGCATCGAGCAGCTGCGCAGCGAGTGGCAGGCGCTGCACAACCAGGTCATCGCCGCTGGCGGGCTGCACATCATCGGCACCGAGCGTCACGAATCACGGCGCATCGACAACCAGCTGCGCGGCCGTTCCGGCCGGCAGGGCGACCCGGGCTCCTCGCGGTTCTATCTGTCGCTCGAGGATCCGCTGCTGAGGATCTTCGCCGGCGAGCGGGTCAACGCCATCATGCAGCGTCTGGGGATGCCCGAAGGCGAGCCGATCGAGCACGGACTGGTGACGCGCTCGATCGAAAGCGCCCAGCGCAAGGTCGAGGCGCACAACTTCGACATCCGCAAGCAATTGCTCGAGTACGACAACGTTGCCAACGACCAGCGCCGCGAGATCTATCAGCTGAGAAACACCATTCTCGAATCCAGCGACGTCTCGGATCAGATCGCTGCCTTGCGCGAGGGCGTGGTGACCGACCTCTTCCGTGCCTACGTTCCCGAAGAAAGCATGGAGGAGCAGTGGGATATTCCGGGTCTGGAAAAGGCCTATCTGGCGGAGTTGCGGCTGCAGCTGCCGCTCGGCAAATGGCTGGAGAGCGAGCCGAACCTCGACGACGAGGCCCTACTCAAGCGCGCGATCGAGACTGCCCACGCCGCGTATCGAGGCAAGATGGCGGCGAATCCCCCCGAGATCGTGCATCAACTCGAGCGCGTCATACTGCTCTCTACGCTGGACAATCACTGGCGCGAGCACCTGGCCGCGCTCGATCACCTGCGCCAGGGCATTCACCTGCGCGGGTACGCGCAGAAGAACCCCAAGCAGGAATACAAACGCGAGGCGTTCGAGCTGTTCGGCAGCATGGTGGAGTCCGTCAAGCTTGAAGTCACGCGTACGCTCATGGCAGCGGAGCTCCAAAACCGGGAGCAAGTCCAGGAGGTGGAGACGGTGCGGGCCTCCGCGGTCGAGAACGTCCAGTATCAGCACGCCGGGTATGAAGAAGCGCTCGCCGGAGCGGGGCCGGATGCGGCGGCCGCGCCGAAGGCCGCACCCTTCGTGCGGCAGATGGGCAAGATCGGCCGCAACGATCCCTGCCCCTGCGGATCGGGAAAGAAATACAAGCACTGTCACGGGAAACTGATTTAAGCCAGGGGCGCGGCGGCCGGTGACTTCCTCTTGCTTGTCCAAAAAAACTAAGAGCGCAAGAGTATGGCAGTCAATCTGAAACCTCCGCGACCGGAGGATCTCCTCCCCGTGAAGGGCCTGCAGCTCGGCGTCACCGAGGCCGGTATTCGAAAGTCCGGCCGCAAGGATCTCCTTCTCATGACGCTTGCCGACGGCGCACACGTAGCAGGCGTGTTCACGCAAAATCGTTTTTGTGCGGCGCCGGTACAGGTCGCCAAGGAGCATCTCGCTTCGGGTGTGGTACCCCGGGCTCTGGTCGTGAACACCGGCAACGCCAACGCTGGCACCGGCAAAGAGGGGCTGGCCCGGGCGCGATTGAGCTGCGACGAAGTGGCGCGGCTGCTGGACTGTACTGCCCGGCAAGTGTTGCCGTTTTCCACCGGTGTGATCATGGAACCGTTGCCGGTGGAGCGGATCCTGGCCGGCCTGCCCGCCTGCATCGCCGATCTGAGCGAGGACAACTGGGTGCGAGCCGCCGAGTCGATCATGACGACGGATTCCGTGCCGAAGGCACGATCGCACCGCGTTCAGCTCGGGGACAAGTCCGTCTGTGTTACCGGGATCGCCAAGGGCGCCGGCATGATCCGGCCCGATATGGCGACCATGCTCGGGTTTGTGGCCACGGACGCGGCCGTCGAGAACGCCGTGCTGCGGCACATCGTCGAATACGTCGCCGCGCGCTCCTTCAACCGCGTCAGCGTCGACGGCGACACCTCGACCAACGACTCCCTCGTTCTGATCGCCACCGGTGGCGCCGGCAACGAGCCGATCGGCAGGACCGACGGTCCGGTGTTCGCGGCGCTGCGTGACGCGGTGCTCGAAGCGTGTCAATGGTTGGCCCAGGCGATCGTCCGCGACGGCGAGGGCGCCACGAAATTCATCACCGTGCGTGTGGAAAACGGCAGGGACGAGGCCGAATGCAACAGTGTCGCTTATGCCATCGCCCATTCACCGTTGGTGAAAACCGCATTCTTCGCTTCGGATCCGAATCTGGGGCGGCTGCTCGCGGCCATCGGTAACGCCGGGATCCGCGATCTCGATGTTGGCCGCGTCGAGCTGTATCTCGATCACGTGCTCGTTTCGACCGAGGGAGGACGGGCGCCAGGGTATCGGGAGGAGGAAGCGCGGCGCGTGATGCAGCAGAACGAGATCGGCGTGCGCGTGGTGCTCAATCGCGGGGCGGCGGCCACTACGGTGTGGACCTGCGACCTGTCGCACGATTACGTTACCATCAACGCCGAGTACAGAACCTAGGAAGCACCAGATGCCGGAGTTCGAACGACTGATCAAGCGCGGCGAAGCGCTGCTCGAGCGCCTCGAGGCATTGGTGCCGCCTGCGCCGCGTGCCGTCGACTGGCAGGCGAGTACCGCGTTCCGCTGGCGCCGGACCTCGCGCAACGGTTTCATCCAGCCGATCACGAACCTGCATCGCATCAAACTCTCGGATCTGCACCGCGTCGAGCGGCAGAAGGGCCTGATCGAGCAGAACACCCGCCAGTTCGTCGAGCGCCGCACGGCCAACAATGTGCTTCTCACCGGCGCGCGTGGCACCGGCAAGTCGTCGCTGGTCAAGGCGCTGCTCAATAAGTACCACAAGCAGGGCCTGCGGCTGATCGAGGTGGAAAAGCACGACCTCATCGACCTGCCCGACATCGTCGAGCAGGTCGCGCAGCGGTCGGAGCGCTTCGTCGTGTTCTGCGACGACCTGTCCTTCGAGGCTTCCGAGGCGGCCGGCTACAAGGCGCTCAAGGTGGTGCTCGACGGATCGATGGCCGCAACTTCCGACAATGTCCTCGTTTACGCGACATCGAATCGTCGCCACCTCATGCCGGAGTACATGCAGGAAAACCTGGAAACAAAGCATCTCGGCGAGGAAATCCATCCAGGCGAGACGGTGGAGGAAAAGATCTCGCTCTCCGAGCGCTTCGGACTGTGGATTTCCTTCTACCCGTTCGACCAGGACGAGTATCTGGAAATCGTCAGCCACTGGCTCGGGGTCCTCGGCTGCGGCGAAAGCGAAATCCCCAAGGCGCGCCTGGAAGCGCTGCAATGGGCGCTGCAGCGTGGCTCACGCAGCGGCCGCGTGGCGTGGCAGTTCGCGCGCGATTACGCCGGCCGCATTGCGACCGCCGGCACGTCGCGGCGCTAGCTTCTTCGAGCCCGATGTCTGATCCGGTGGAAGTCGCCGTGGCGGTGCTGCTGCGCCACGACGGCGCGGTGCTGCTGGCGCGGCGCCCGCGCGGCAAGGTCTACGCCGGCTACTGGGAGTTTCCCGGCGGGAAAGTCGAGCCGGGCGAGCCGGTCGCCGGGGCTCTCAGGCGTGAAATCCGCGAAGAGCTCGGTGTCGAGATCGATCGCGCCTACCCCTGGATCACACGGACGTTCAGCTACCCGCACGCGAACGTGCGCCTGCATTTTCACCGCGTATTTGCCTGGCGCGGAGAGCCGCGCGCGCTCGAGCACGAGGCCCTCGCGTGGCAGCAGCCGGACTCGGTCGAGGTCGAGCCGCTGCTT